>JBGQGT010000281.1:0-2472 GCA_041497595.1 Gammaproteobacteria bacterium | reverse complement strand
TAGTCGAAGTACACCAGGCGCGGCAGCTCCAAATGGGTGCTGTTGTCGTCCGGGTAGTGCACCATGCGTTTTGCCGACAGGGCGTAGCGGCGCGTTCCGTCCGGGTTCATCTTCATCGCAGAGAGGCCCTCGACGTAAAAATCAGGGTCGTGGCGCGTGCTGCCGTCAGGGAGCCGCGCCGGCGGCTGGACTTTGCGATCGAGCCAGAACGTCAGCGCCGCGAGCAGTGCCAGCAGGATCAGCGGAGACCAGGCTACCAGTCTGTCGTTCATCGCAGGTAAGTTGCCAGTTGGGCTTCCAGGGTTCCCTGCGCACGCATCAGGAACTCGCAGGCTTCGCGAACGGCGCCGCGGCCCCCCGCATTCCCGGTGACATAGTGGGCGTGGCCGCGCACGATCTGCGGCGCGTCCGGCACGCTGAAAGCCAGGCCGCATCGGCGCAGTACCGGCAGGTCGGGCAGATCGTCCCCCATGAACGAAGTCTCCTCTTCCGCGAGTTTGAGCTTGCGCAGCAGGCTGTGATAGGCCTCGAGCTTGTCGGTTCTGCCTTGCAGCACGTGCGCGATGCCTGTTTCCCTTGCGCGCAGCGCTACAACTGATGACTTGCGCCCGGACAGCAGCGCCAATCCTACACCGCTTGCAGCCAGCATTTTGAGCCCGAGGCCGTCGAGGATGTTGAATGTCTTGATCTGCTCGCCGTACTTGCCGAGATGCAGCGTGCCGTCGGTCAGCACTCCGTCGACGTCGAAAATAGCGAGACGGATGCGGCGCGCGCGCGCGATCAGACGTTTGTTCACCGATCAGAGTCCTCGCCAGTCGCAGCGTCGCCGGGACGCAATCTCTCTCATATGACCTTTGCCCGCATCAGGTCGTGCATGTTCAGCGCGCCAACCAGCCTCATGTCGGTGTCCACGGCAAGCAGCTGGGTGATCTTGTACTCCTCCATGAGTTGCACCGCTTCCACCGCGAGCTGATTGGGCCGGATCGTGCGCGGGCCGGGGGTCATGACTTCGCGCACCCCCTGCTTGCGCAGATCGCCGAGTTTGTCCAGCGTGCGTCGCAGGTCGCCGTCGGTGAAGATGCCGACAAGACGATCGCCGCGATCCACGATCGCGGTCATGCCCATTCCTTTTTTCGACATCTCCAGCACCGCCTCGGAAAGCGATGCGCTATCCGGCACGCGCGGAATTGCCTCACCGGTGCGCATCACATCCGAGACATGGGTGAGTAGACGCCGGCCGAGACTGCCGCCGGGATGGGAGCGGGCGAAATCTGCCTCGCCGAATCCGCGGGCTTCCAGAAGCGCGACCGCGAGAGCATCGCCGAGCGCGAGCGCTGCCGTAGTGCTGGCTGTTGGCGCGAGCCCGAGCGGGCAGGCTTCCTCGGCGACGTTGGCGTCGAGATGGACGTCGGCTTCGGCGGCCAGCGACGAGCGCGGATTGCCGGTGATGGCGATCAGCCTGGCGCCCTGGCGCTTGATCAGCGGGACGATCACCAGAAGTTCGGCGCTCTCTCCCGAATTCGACAGGGCGATCATCACGTCGTCGCGCGTAACCATACCGAGGTCGCCATGGCTGGCTTCGGCGGGATGGACGAAGAATGCGGGAGTGCCGGTGCTCGCCAGGGTGGATGCAATCTTGCGGGCGATGTGGCCGGACTTGCCGATTCCGCTCACCACGACGCGGCCGCGGCAACCGAGCACGATTTCGAGTGCGCGCACGAAACTGTCATCGAGCCGCTCCGACAGCTTCACCACGGCGCGCGCCTCGATTTCGAGCACCCGTCGACCCAGCGCGATCGCCTGCGCCGGTTCGATCTTTCCCAGTGCTGTCATGGTGACGGAGTATAACCCATGGCATCGAGCGTGCGCCTGCGCAGGCGTTTCGAGGAGCCGGAAAAGTCCTGTGTTAGAGTTCGTGAAGCAATCTGTCTGCAACATCCCACGACGTCTCGCGATACTCCGCTGCCCGTGAACCACGGAATTCTGGAACTCGTGTTGATACTGCTCGCCACGGCCGTTCTGGTCGTGGTGATCTTCCGGGTTCTCAGGTTTCCGGCGCTGCTGGGCTACCTCCTGGTCGGCATCGTCATCGGGCCGCACGCACTCGGGCTGGTGCCCGACAGCGGGGAAACGCGCTACCTTGCCGAATTCGGTGTGGTGTTCCTGATGTTCAGCATCGGGCTGGAGTTCAGCCTGCCGAAGCTCGTGATCATGCGGCGCATGGTATTCGGGCTCGGTGCCGCCCAGGTCGGTGCGGTGCTGGTGCCTTGTATTGCCGGTGCCGCGATTCTGGGCCACGACTGGCGCACGGGTGTCGTGCTCGGCGGAGTTTTCGCGATGTCCTCAACCGCCATCCTGGCCAAGATGCTGGCGGAGCGCCTGGAACTCAATTCCCTTCATGGCCGCCAGATCATCGGCATCCTGTTGTTCCAGGATCTCGCCGTGGTGCCGTTGCTGATCGTCATTCCGGTA
>JBGQGT010000280.1:0-2474 GCA_041497595.1 Gammaproteobacteria bacterium | reverse complement strand
TGGCGCTGCAGCGGACCGACGAGCGCATCCGCGACGACAAGCCGGTGTCCCCCGGCTTCCTGTTCGCGGCGCTGTTGTGGCACGAAGTGCTGGCGGCGTGGAAGCTGGCGCAGGAGGAGCGCCTGAATCCGATGCCGGCGTTGTTCAAGGCGATGGATCACGTGATCCACGTGCAGGCCGAGAAACTGTCGATCCCGCGCCGCTTCGGAACCGACATGAAGGAGATCTGGGCCTTGCAGCCGCGCTTCCTCGGCCGTTCCGGCCGGCGTCCTTACAGCGTGCTCGCCCATCCGCGGTTTCGCGCCAGCTATGATTTTCTGGTGCTCCGCTGCGACAGCGGCGAAGTGGACGCCGAAGTCGCCGAGTGGTGGGAAAACTTCCAGAATGCCGACGAAGAAACGCGCAAGCAGATGCTGCTTCCTGACCGCACTCCGCGCCAGCGCCGGCGGCGTCGCAAGCCCGGCGGCGGCAATCCTCCGGACAGCAATCCTGTTCCCGTGCCGGCGGAATCCTGATGCCCGGAAATGAGCCGGCGGCGATTGCTTTTATCGGCCTGGGCAGCAATCTCGCCGATCCCCTGGTACAGGTAAGGCAGGCGCTCATGGAACTGGAATCGATCCCCGGCACACGGGTAACCGCGCGCTCCTCTTTGTATCGCACGTCCCCGGTCGGTTATCTGGAACAACCCGATTTCATCAACGCCGTTGCGTCGGTGCAAACCACGCTCAAGCCGCAGGCGCTGCTTGCCGCGCTTCTTGCCATCGAGAATCGCCACGGGCGCAGGCGTGCGATGCGCAATGCGCCGCGCACGCTCGACCTCGACCTGCTGCTTTATGGAGAAGAGGTCCTCGACCAGGATGGTCTTTGTTTGCCGCACCCGCGGCTGCACGAACGCGCTTTTGTGCTGGCGCCGCTTGCCGAAATCGCCCCCGAGGCCATGGTGCCGGGAAGGGGGCGGGTGCGGGATCTGCTGGCGCGGGTGGATTGCAACGGAGTGAGCAGAATCGATGCTGCCTGAGAAATACCGCTACATCGTGGTCGAAGGACCGATCGGCGCCGGCAAGACCAGCCTGGCGCGGCGACTGTCGGAGCATGTAGGCAAGAGTTTGCTGCTCGAGGACCCGGATTCGAATCCCTTCCTCGCGCGTTTCTACGAAGACCAGCGGCGCTATGCGCTGGCCACGCAACTGTTCTTCCTGTTCCAGCGGGCGCAACAGGTCGCGGGCCTGAAGCAGATCGATCTGTTCGATCGCGGCACGGTCGCCGATTTCATCCTCGACAAGGACCCTTTGTTCGCCAGCCTCACGCTCTCCGACGACGAATTGCATCTCTACAAGCAGATCTACGGCCACCTGACGCCGCAGGCGCCCACGCCGGACCTGGTGATCTACCTGCAGGCTTCGCCTAAGAAACTGTTCGCGCGGGTGCGCAAGCGCGCGGTCGCCTACGAACGCAACATTTCGGAGCAATATATCAGCCGGCTTGCCGACGCCTACCGCCGCTTCTTCTACCAGTTCTCCGCCGCGCCGCTGCTGATCGTCAACAGCGACCATCTGAATTTTGTTGATGACGCCAGCGATTTTGATTTATTGTTGCGCCGCATCACCGAAATGCGCGGACCCCGCGAGTTCTTCAGCCGGGGTGAATGAGAACAAAGGAGGCAGGGACGAGGAGCGAGGAACGAGGGACGAGGGAAACGCCGAATCATTCCCCACCCCTCGCCCTTCGTCCCTCGCCCCTCGAAAAATGGAAGTCATCAAGACAGTAAACGAACTGCGCGAGCGGCTGAAGCGCGAATCGCAGGTCGCCTGCGTGCCGACCATGGGCAGCATTCACGATGGCCATTTGAGCCTGGTCAGGATCGCCCGCGAGCACGCACCGGTCACGGTCACGACGATTTTCGTCAACCGCCTGCAGTTTGGGCAGGGCGAGGACTTCGACAAGTACCCTCGCACCTTCGAGGATGATTGCGCCAAACTGGAAGCCGAGGGCAACACCATCGTCTTCGCCCCGGATGAAAAGCAGATGTATCCCGCACCCCAAGTCTTCTACGTCGATCTGCCCAAGATCGCCAGCAAACTCGAGGGCCGCTTCCGGCCGGGCCACTTCCGCGGCATGGCCACCGTGGTGTTAAAGCTGTTCAATTCTGTACAGCCCCAGATCGCCGTATTCGGCAAGAAGGACTATCAGCAATTGGCAATCGTGCGGCACATGGTCGACCAGTTTGCTCTGCCGATTAGCATCATTCCGGCGGAGACGGTGCGCGCCGAAGACGGGCTGGCGCTGTCCTCGCGCAACCGTTTCCTGTCCCCCGCGGAAAGGATGGAAGCGATACGCCTGCGCCAGGCAATCATGCAGGTCAAGGACGCGGTGGAAAGCGGCGACCGCAACTTCATCGCGATGGAGTATGCGGCCGGCGAGCTGCTCGCGCGCCACGACTGGAAAGTCGACTATGTCGTCGTGCGTACCCGGCG
>JBGQGT010000279.1:0-2510 GCA_041497595.1 Gammaproteobacteria bacterium | reverse complement strand
GCGTGAACCCCGCGTTCACGGAAAGGTCCGGGGTACGGTAAGCTAGGCCGGGTTAGGAAAATCATTTGAGGAGGAGCAATGAAAACAACCAATATTTTCGCTGCAACGGCAGCGCTGCTGGTGCTTTGTTCGGCTTCCGCAACCGCGCAGACCTGGAGCCCGCCGGCGCCCGAGGCGCGCTGTCCGTCGAAGTGGGGCGCGGGCGACGAGCGCGGGGCGGCGAATCTCATGACCCCGGAACTGGTGCTGCGTGCGTCGCGGCTCATCAAGTCGGGTGAAGTGGTCGAACTCGGCCGCGTCCTGGCGATGGACATGCCCTTCTTCGGCACACGCCGTTTCGACATCCATACCAAACGCACCGGCGGTCCGATGGGGACCAACAAACGCTACAGCAACGAGGAACTCGTCATCACCGAACTCGGCCAAGTCGGCACCCAGTTCGACATGTTCTCTCACCAGAGCATCGACAACAGCCACTACAACTGCTTCAAGACCGAGGAGATCACTTCCCGCAACGGTTTCACTAAGCTCGGCGTCGACAAGATAGGCTCGATCTACACGCGGGGCGTCCTGATCGACGTGGCGGCATCCAAAGGCGTGGACATGCTGCCGCTGAGCTACGAGATCACCGTCGATGACCTGCAGGCGGCGCTGAAGAAGCAGGGCGTGACGCTGCAGAAAGGCGACGCGGTGCTGATCCACACCGGCTGGGGCAAGCTGTGGGGCGTGGACAACGCCAAGTACAACAGCGGTTGCCCGGGCATCGGCGTGCCGGCAGCGGAGTGGCTGGCGAAACAGGATCCGATCCTGTTCGGCGCGGATACCTTCCCGGTCGAGGTTTTCCCGAATCCCGACAAGAATATCAGCCTGCCGATCCACCAGCTCGCGCTTGCCGTCTACGGCATCTTTTTGCTCGAGAACCTGAAGCTCGACGAACTGGCGGCGAAGAAGGCCTACGAGTTTGCCTTCGTGATGCAGCCGCTCAAAATCAAGGGCGGAACCGGTTCGACGGTCGCGCCGATCGCGATAAGGTAGAACCTGCCTCTTCCCGGCCCTCTCCGGAGAATGGAGAGGGAGTTGAGATCCAATTGCGGAAACTAGACACCAATATGCAGAAATATCACATGTACATAGGCGGAGAGTGGGTGGCGCCGTCGTCGGGCGAATGGTTCGAGAGCTTCAACCCGTTCACCGGCGAGCCCTGGGCGATGATCGCGCGTGGCAACACCGCCGACGCGGATCATGCGGTGCGCACCGCGCATGCCGCGTTCAGCGACGGTCCCTGGCCGCAGATGACGCCGACCCAGCGCGGCGCGCTGTTGAGGAAGCTGGGCGACCTGGTGGCGCAGAACGCCCAGCATCTGGCCGAGATCGAGGTGCGCGACAACGGCAAGCTGATCGCCGAGATGTCGGCCCAGCTCAACTACGTGCCGCAGTGGTATTACTACTTCGGCGGGCTGGCCGACAAGGTGCAGGGCGCGGTGATTCCGCTCGACAAAAAAGGCTATTTCAATTTCACCCGCTACGAGCCGCTGGGCGTGGTTGTGGCCATCACGCCGTGGAACTCGCCGCTGATGCTCACCGCCTGGAAGCTGGCACCGGCGCTGGCCGCGGGCAATACGGTGGTGGTCAAGCCTTCGGAGTTCACGTCGGCTTCCGCGCTGGAATTCGTCAAGCTGGTGGAGCAGGCCGGCTTTCCCGCTGGCGTGGTCAACGTCGTGACCGGCTACGGCAAGGAAGTGGGCATGCCGCTGGTCGAGCACCCGCTCACCGCGAAAATCGCATTCACCGGGTCGGACGCGACCGGCAGAGTCATCGCGGAAACCGCTGCGCGCGGATTCAAGAAGGTCGGCCTGGAACTGGGCGGCAAGTCGCCGAACATCGTCTTCGAGGACGCCTCGATGGAGGATGCGGTGAACGGCGCGGTGTCCGGCATCTTTGCCGCTACGGGGCAGACCTGCATCGCCGGCTCGCGCCTGCTGCTGCAGGAATCCATCCACGATGCCTTCGTCGACAAGCTGCTGGCGCTGGCGAAAACGGCGAGGATGGGCAACCCGATGAGCCTGGAAACCCAGGTCGGCCCGGTTACCACGCGGCCGCAGTACGACAAGGTGCTGTCCTACATCGACGTTGCCAAGAACGAAGGCGCGAAACTGCGCATGGGCGGCGGACCGGCGACCCGGCCGGAATGCGGCAAGGGCTGGTTCGTCGAGCCCACCATTTTTACCGGAGTGAACAACCGGATGCGCATCGCCCAGGAAGAAGTGTTCGGCCCGGTGCTGTCGATCATCCCATTCAAGGACGAGGACGATGCAGTGCGCATCGCCAACGACGTGCGCTTCGGGCTCGGCGCCGGCGTCTGGACCCAGGACATGGGCCGCGCAATCCGCATGTCGGAGCGCATCAAGGCCGGCACGGTGTGGGTGAATACCTACCGTGCGGTGAGTTTCATGTCGCCGTTCGGCGGTTACAAGGACAGCGGCATGGGCAGGGAGAACGGCGCCGGCGCG
>JBGQGT010000278.1:0-2663 GCA_041497595.1 Gammaproteobacteria bacterium | reverse complement strand
TGGTGGAGCAGGTGCGCGAATATCTGGAAAACGGCAATGTCCGCAACGCGGTGAATTTTCCGGACGTGAGCATGGTGCGCGAGTCGCCGTACCGGCTCGGCATCGCCAACGCCAACGTACCCAATATGGTGGGACAGATCTCTACCGCTGTGGCCCAGGCCGGCCTCAATATTCACAACATGCTCAACAAGTCGAAAAAAGACATGGCCTACACGCTGGTGGATGTGGACAGCCCGGTACCGTCGAAAGTCATCGACAGGATAGCCGCGATCGAAGGCGTGCTCGCGGTGCGCTATCTCCCCTCGGAGGCGTCGTAATGCCGGATGAGCTCAAGCAACTGCGCAGCCGCATCGATGCGCTGGACCAGGAGATCCTGAAGCTGGTCAGCGAGCGCGCGGCGGCAGCGCATGCCATCGGCAAGCTCAAAGGCGATGGCCCGGTCTATCGGCCCGAACGCGAGGCCCAGGTGCTGAGGCAAATCGCCGAGCGCAATCCCGGTCCGTTGCCGGACCAGGCGGTGATGCACCTGTTCACCGAAATCATTTCCGCGTGCCGGGGGCTGGAAGACGCGTTTTCCGTTGCCTGCCTGGGCCCGAAAGGCACGTTCAGCGAGGAAGCGGTGGTGAAGCACTTCGGCAGCCAGGCGCCGGCGACGCTTTGCGGTTCGATAGACGAGGTTTTTCGCGCCGTCGAGGCCGGCAGTGTCGGATACGGGGTCGTGCCGGTGGAAAATTCCACCGAGGGCGCGGTGGGACGCACTCTCGACAATCTGCTGTCCACTCCGCTCAGGATCTGCGGGGAAGTGGTGCTGCCGGTGCACCAGAATCTGTTGTCCAGGGCGGCGCATATAACCGCGGTCAAGCGGATTTACTCGCACGCGCAAAGCCTCGCGCAGTGCCGCCGCTGGCTGAACCAGAACTGTCCGCATGCCGAACTGGTGCCGGTGGCAAGCAACTCCGAGGCCGCACGCATGGCGGCGGCGGAGGCCGATGCCGCGGCCATCGCCGGCCGTTCTGCGGCCGAACACTACAGCCTGCCGGTGCTGGCCGCCAACATCGAGGACGAACCGAACAACACCACCCGGTTCGCCGTGATCTCCAGGCAGGAAGTGCCGCCGTCCGGCAACGACAAGACTTCGCTGGTGATGTCCACCCGCAACATTCCGGGCGCGATTCACGAGCTGTTGACGCCATTGGCGCGCTGCGGGGTGAGCATGACGCGGCTGGAATCGCGGCCGTCGCGCACCGGGCTGTGGGAATACGTGTTCTTCGTGGACCTTGAAGGGCACCAGACGGAGGACAAGGTTGCACGCGCGCTGGACCAAATGCGCGGGCTCGCGGCCTTCCTGAAGATCCTCGGTTCGTATCCGGTGGCCGCGCAATGAATATCGTGTCGTCGCTGCAGGGCATCGTCGACGTTTGCGAGCGTTCGCCGTCGTATGTTCGCGCCATTGCCCCCTATCAGCCGGGCAAACCCATCTCGGAGCTGGCGCGGGAGATGGGATTGAAGGAGGAGAGCATCGTCAAGCTGGCCTCCAACGAGAACCCGCTGGGCGCAAGCCCGAAGGCGCTGGCGGCGATGCGTGCGGCGCTCGACGAAGTGGCGCGTTATCCCGACGGCAACGGTTTCGAGCTGCGAATGGCGCTGGCGAAAATGTATGGCGTCGCAGCGGAGCGCATCGTGCTCGGCAACGGCTCGAACGACGTGCTGGAGATGGCGGCGCACGCCTTTCTTGCGCCGGGCGCTTCGGCGGTTTACTCGCAGCATGCGTTCGCCGTGTATCCGCTGGCGACGCAGGCCACCGGCGCCGCGGGGATCGAAGTGCCGGCGCGCGATTTCGGCCATGATCTCGACGCCATGGCGCGAGCAGTCCGCGGCGACACGCGCGTGGTTTTCGTCGCCAATCCGAACAACCCGACCGGCACCTGGCTGGCCCCGGGCGCGCTCCATGCCTTCCTGCGCAAGGTGCCGGCGGACGTGCTGCTGGTGCTCGACGAGGCCTACTACGAATACCTCGATCCCGGGCTGCGAGGCGACAGCCTGAAATGGCTCGAGAAGTTTCCCAACCTGGTCGTCACGCGCACCTTCTCGAAGGCTTACGGACTCGCCGGGCTTCGGGTTGGCTTCGCGTTCGCCCATCCACAGGTAGCCGACCTGATGAACCGCGTCAGACAACCGTTCAACGTCAGCAGCATCGCCCAGGCGGCCGCTGTGGCGGCGCTGGCCGACCAGGACTTCGTGCATGGAAGTCGCGCGCTCAACGGTCAGGGGATGCAGGCGCTGACCACCGCCTTCAAACGACTGGGCCTGTACTGGATTCCGTCCTACGCCAATTTCGTCAGCTTCAAGGTGCCGAGAGCCGCCGAAGTTTTCCAGCGCCTGCTCAGGCAGGGCGTGATCGTGCGGCCGATCGCCGGTTACGGAATGCCCGAGTATCTGCGCGTGACGATCGGAACGGAGGCGGAAAACGCACGCTTTCTCGCTGCGCTTGAAGTGGTCTTGACGGACCTGCGCTAAGGTTCCGGCAACGCGCGTTGAAATTTCCTTGAGCAATTTCCATAGCGACAGACTGGTTGTCATCGGTGTCGGCCTGATCGGCGGATCGGTGGCGGCTGCGCTCAGGCGTGCCGGAAAGGTGCGCCGCGTGATTGGCGTCGGCCGCG
>JBGQGT010000277.1:0-2765 GCA_041497595.1 Gammaproteobacteria bacterium | reverse complement strand
GTACTTCATCACGCACGGCGCAGACGGCCACGTGTTCAGTTACCTGCGCATGGGCTCGGCGGCGAGCCGCATGCGGCCCGCGGACCTGCCACTCGAACTGATCAGGGAGGCGAAGTTCTTTCATACATCCGGAATCAGCCAGGCGATCAGCGACAGTGCCTGCGATACGGTGTTCGCCGCCGTGGAAGCGGCGCGGGGCGCCGGCGTCAGGGTCGCCTACGATTCCAACCTGCGGCTGCGGCTGTGGCCGCTGGCCCGTGCCCGCGCGGTGATCCGTGCCACCATTGCCCTTGCCGACTATTTCCTGCTCAGCATGGAGGATGCCGAAGCGCTATGCGGCAAAAGAGACGCGGATGCAATACTCGATTGGTGCCATGAGGCCGGTGCCAAAGTCGTCGCACTGAAGCTGGGTGCGGCGGGGGTGGTGGGGAGCGATTCGATGCGGCGCGAAAAAATTGGCGGTCACGCGGTCAACTGCGTCGATGCCACAGGGGCGGGTGATTGCTTTGCCGGCGCGCTGCTGGCGCGAATGGCGGCGGGTGACGACTTCTGGGAAGGGCTGCGCTACGCCAATGCGGCCGCGGCCCTGGCGACTACCGGTTTCGGGGCGGTCGCGCCGTTGCCCAGGCCGGATGCGGTGCGCCGATTGCTATCCGGTTTCGATTCGCAGGGCCGCCGATGATCGCGGATGCAGGCGCCCGGGCACGAATGGCCTCAGCGCCCTTTCTTGCGCAACACGACAAGGACGGCCAGTAAGATCACGCCCCCCACAAGCAACACGTCGAGCAAACTCATCCGACACCTCCCCTTCGCAGCCGCATTACCCGCGGCAAGTCAGCAAGCGCGATTGTACGCGATTGGGAAATTCATGAAACAGCGCGCGACGCATCCTCATCGCCTGCATAAGAAATTCTCCCGCTTCATTCCCCTTCGTCGTTCACGTATTCGAACTCGACAACATTCTTGTTTTTTACGTACGGCGCCGACGCCGAATTGAATTCCGCGAAATGCCGGGACTTCAGATGTACGTCGAAGGCTGCACGGTTCTTGTAGATTTCATAGAGCAGGATATGGTCCGGCACGCCCTTTTCCACCAGCACATCGAAGCGGTCGCAGCCGGGCTCCTCGGCCAGCGACTTGCGCGCGTTCTCCCTGATCAGGGCAAGGAATGGATCGAGTGCTCCGGGGACGAGATAGAAATCGACGGTGATGAGAAAGCGGTCCATGAGGACTTCCGTGGTTCGCGATTCGTTATTCGTGGATCGTTGTCGGTAAAATCGAACCGTGCCGCGTACCAGGAATCACGTGTCACGGTTTCCCGGCACCATACTGATAAGCCGACTCAGACGCAACCATGATCGATATGCAACGAGTGGGGGAGCAGACCGACGTGCTCGGTGAGGGGCCGGTCTGGGATGTGCAAGAACAGGCGTTGTACTGGGTGGATATCCGCAAGCCCGCGGTACGGCGTTATGACGGCCGGAACCGGACAGTTACCGCCTGGGCGATGCCGGAAATGGTGGGATCGCTGGCGGTGCGGGACAAGGGCGGGCTGCTGCTGGCGCTCAAATCAGCCCTTGTGCTCTTCGATTCGCCATCCGGCTCGATGCAGCGTGTCGCGTCGCCCGAGGCCGATCGGCCGAGCCAGCGCTTCAACGACGGCAAATGCGACCGCCAGGGGCGCTTCTGGGCGGGCACCATGAATGACACGGCCCGCCAACCCGACGGCACGCTGTACCGGTTCGACCGATCGGGATGCGTTGCCGTCGAGTCGGGCATCACCATCCCGAACAGCCTGTGCTGGAGCCCCGACGGGCGGACGATGTACTTCTCCGATTCCTGGACTCGAATGATCTGCGCCTTCGATTTCGATCCGGCGACAGGGCAGGTCGGGAACAAGCGCCCGTTCGCGACCACCGCCGCGCCGGCTATTCCGGACGGCGCGACGATCGACGCCGAAGGCTGCCTTTGGTGCGCCGAGTATGACGGCTGGCGCATCACCCGTTTCGCGCCCGATGGCAGGCGCGTGCGCTCGATCGAATTGCCTTTGCAGCGCCCGACCAGTTGCATGTTCGGCGGACCGGACCTGGGCACGCTTTTCGTTACCACCGCCACGCAGAGACTCAGCCCCGCGGAGCTTGCGAAGCAGCCGCTGGCAGGCGCGCTTCTGGCGATGGATGTGGGCGTGCGCGGACTGCCCGAGACTCGCTTCGCGGGCTAGGTGGGAGTACAAAAGTTCCGGGCGTTTTGCGCCCGGATTTTTCCCGGCCCTCGGCCCTCGTGCCTCGGCCCTAATGTGGCGAGGCTAGCTGCTTGCCTTCCGTCTTCAACCCTGCGGTAAGCACGAACCGCATTGCCTCTTCGCGCGACATCGGCACCGGAGTGACGCGGCTGCGCGGGATCATCACCGTGTAGCCGCCGATCTGGTAGCTCATCGGCAGATAAACCGCCACCTCGTCCTCGTTGCCGACGCCTTTGGGCATGTCGGAGAAATCGGTGCGGGTCAGGAATCCGAGCAGGCGCATGTCGGTGCCCGGAAGCTGCACCGAAACCACCTGAAGCGCTTCGCTGCTCTTCTCGTCCGAAAACAGGCCGAACAGGTCCTTCAGCGCCCTGTACACCACTTTGATCAGCGGGATCTTCAGCAGAAGGCTCTCGCCGAGCTTTATCAACTGGCGGAAAAGCCAGGCCCGCATCAGCAGGCCGATAAGGAAAATAAGTACCAGTGCTGCGAGCAGGCCCATGCCGGCACGGTAATACTCGTC
>JBGQGT010000276.1:0-2867 GCA_041497595.1 Gammaproteobacteria bacterium | reverse complement strand
CTGGCCTTTGCCGAAGCCGACGCCAAGCGCTGGATCGAACTCGGCGCGCTGTTCGTCGCCGTGACCTCGGATCAGTTCCTGCTCGTCCGCGAAAGCGCGGCGGTCGCTGCAAGATTCAAGTCTTAGCCTGCTGTTCGCAGGCCGGAAGGACGTTGAAGCAAAGGTACGTACAGGAATTCGAAAGGTACAGCCACATTCTCGAACAACGGAGATCGCAGAGAACACGCAGGCAAACCGGAAACAGGATGTGACAGATATGAATTGCGACCGGAACAGGCCCGCCTACCTCGTGTGCGGATTCTTGTCACGGACGTGATCCGGCAGCGGACTTGCGTGCACCATTGAGCGCGGCCTCCACCGCGTCCGCGATCGCTTCGGGAGCAGCGCTGATGTCGGCAGTGATCGCGTCAACGGGTTCTTCGAGTGCGGCAAACTGGGACTCGAGTAGTCCCGCCTTCATGTAATGCCCCTTGCGCGCCTTGATTCTGGATTCGATCAGTTCGAAGCTGCCTTTGAGGTGCACCCAGCGCAGGTCGCTGCAGCCGGCCGCGAGCCGGTCGCGATATTTCTGCTTGAGCGCCGAGCAGGCCAGCAACGCACTCTCGCCATGCAACTCCTTGTCTTTGAGCAGGCCATTGAGCCGGTCCAACCACGGCCAGCGATCGTCGTCGGCAAGCGGCATGCCGGAGCGCATCTTCTCGATATTGGCCGGCGGGTGAAAATCGTCTGCGTCGAACAGCGGCCAGCCGAGCCTTTCGGAAAGCAGTTTTCCTACCGCGGTCTTGCCGGTGCCCGAGACGCCCATCAACACCACGATCATTTGTTTTCCACCACGTGCACGGCATGGCAGCCAAAACTTGCGCGCATCATCGCCAGCAGTTTCGAGGCGTAATCGTCGTGTCCCTGGCTGGCGAAGCCCGCCATCAGCGGCAGGCTCATCACCGGGGCGGGTACGCCCAGTTCCACCGCTTTGATCGCGCTCCAGCGGCCTTCGCCGGAATCGGCGACCAGCGGCTTGATCGCTTCCGGCGAACGCTCGTTCCTGAGGAAGTCGGCAATCAGGTCGAGCAGCCAGGAGCGCACCACGCTGCCGTGACGCCACATCTCTGTTATCGAGGCGAGATCCAGCCCAAACTCGGATTTGGCCTTGAGCACCGCCAGGCCTTCGGCGCAGGCCTGCATCATTCCGTACTCGATGCCGTTGTGGATCATCTTGACGTTGTGACCCGAGCCGGCCGGCCCGCAGTGCGTCCAGCCGCGATCGGGCGCCGGCGCCAGCAGGCGCGCGAACGGCTCGACGCGCGCGAATGCCTCCTTGGTGCCACCCAGCATCAGGGCGTAGCCGTTGTCGAGTCTCCAGACGCCGCCGGAGACTCCCGCATCGACGAAGCCGATGCCGCGTTCGTGTTCGACCGCGCTGCGTGCCACCGGGCTGACATCGTGCCCCGCCACCCGCACGCCTTTGCACACCAGCCGCCGCGCCATGTTGGCGCCCATGCGCCCGAGACCCACCATTCCGATATCCATTTGTCTCCTCCGCTTTGCTTATGCGGCCATTCTGCGGGGCGCGGGGTTCCGGCGCAATACGCATCGGTAACGAATCCGGTAATCTGCGCCTCTCGGCAACAGGTGAGGACCAGGATGGCGCGAGTGGCATTCGGGAATCTGGAAGAGTTGGCGGCAAAGGTCGGGCTGGAGGTCGTGGTGAGCGACTGGCTCGAGGTCACGCAGGAACGCATCGACCAGTTTGCCGACGCCACCGGCGACCATCAGTGGATCCACGTCGACGTCGAGCGCGCGCGTCGCGAGTCGCCGTTCGGCACAACCGTTGCGCATGGTTTCCTGACCCTGTCGTTGCTGAGCCACTTCCTCAACAATTCGCTGGAATTCGGCAATTCGAAAATGGGAGTGAACTACGGCTGCAACCGGCTGCGCTTCACGGCGCCGGTTAAAGCGGGATCGCGGCTGCGCGCCCGGTTCAAGCTCAAGGAGTTTCAACACATAGAAGGCGGCGTGCAGATGATCTGGGACGTGGCGATGGAATGCGAAGGTCAGGAAAAACCGGTGCTGGTGGCGGAATGGGTCGGGCGGCGGTATGGCTGAGCGCTTCCCCGCGATTTTCGTTTCCCACGGCGCGCCGCTGCTGGCGGTCCAGCCGGGCCCGGCCCGCGAGTTCCTCTCCGGACTGGGCAAGACGCTCGGCAAGCCCAAGGCGATTCTGACTGTGTCCGCGCACTGGGAAAGCGGCGACGCGGCGGTGAGCGCGGCTGCGCGACCGGAGACGATTTACGATTTCTACGGTTTTCCCGATGAGCTCTATCGAATCGAGTATCCTGCCCCCGGCGCGCCCGAGCTTGCGGCGCGGGCGAAGACATTGCTCGGCGAGATGGGGATCGGTGCGCGCGTGCATCCAACCCGCGGGCTGGACCACGGCGCCTGGGTGCCGCTGATGCTGATGTATCCGGACGCCGACGTTCCGGTCACGCAGCTCACGGTGCAGACCGCGCTGGGCCCGGAGCATCATTTCAAGCTGGGCGAAGCACTGCGCGGCCTGCGCGACGAAGGCATGTTGATCCTCGGCTCCGGCGGCGCCACGCACAATCTGCGCGAATTCGGCCGCCACCCCGAAGGGGCCGAGCCGCCGCGGTGGGTGACGGGTTTTCAGGAGTGGCTGGCGCAGACCATCGAGAGCGGAAAATCCGACGATCTGGTGCGCTATCGCAGCCTGGCGCCGGAGGCCGCGCGCAATCATCCGACCGAGGAACATTTCCTGCCGCTGTTGGTTCCGGCCGGGGCGGGCTCTCCCGGTGTGGCCGGCAAGCGCATTCACCGCAGTCACACGTTCGGTATCCTGGCGATGGATGCGT
>JBGQGT010000275.1:0-2951 GCA_041497595.1 Gammaproteobacteria bacterium | reverse complement strand
GCTCGCAGGGCGTGCCGGAACTACAACTTAGTCCTGCTGTAATCAGCAAGCGAGGTTGCCGCGTAGGCTAACGTCTGCGCAGCCGACGTTAAGCGCCGCAGGCGCGGCCGGAGCCACAATCTTGTGCTGCTCTAGCAGCACAGATTGCAGTGAAGGCTAACCTGATCGCAGGTGGCGGTCAGGTTAAGCTCGCAGAGCGTGCCGGAACTACAATTTGGTGTTGCCGTAACAACAGCAACGTGCACCCGCAGGCGGCCTACCGCTCCTTCAGATCGAAATTGTTCAGCGGATCGCCCTTGAGCCTGGCAATCAGATCTTTCGCGTTTCGTCCTCCGACGGCCTCGCTATCGCACAGATAGTCAACCCAAAGCGAGTAGCGGAAATTGGCCGTGGTGCTGCCAACGCCCTGCCACTTGGGTTCGCGAGCGTTCGTCCATGTTCCGCTGCCGGTACCGTACGCGTACACCTTGTATTCCGACGTCTTGCAGCGCAGGCCTTCATAGCTGACATTGGCGACCCCGGAGGGTGACTTGATGACCGCTGTGTAACGCACCACCCAGTCCGCTCCCAGCGATACCGAATTGCGATCAACATAGAACCGGTTCTTCGAATTCCCCCTCGGCCGGAATTCGATCAGGGCGGCATCGTCCGGATAGGCGGGAAGGTTCAGCACGTCTTCCTTGAATTTCTTCTCCTCGGGCACGCCGCCGATATCCTCGGGCATGCCGCGCTGCGCGGCTGCAGCCTTTCCGCCGCCTTCGTACAACGCAAGCCCGAGCAACAGGACCGCCGCGGCCGCGGCCAGCCGGGATGAACCACTACGATGTGATTGTTGCAGCGTCATGCGCCTTCATCTGTATACGTGCTCGCGGGTGAGCGGATAAGGCACCGAGCCGTCGGCAAGAGGCTTGGCCCCGAGGATCTGGAAGATCGAGATCCAGCCGCGGTCGAAGGCATGCGCCGACCCCGCCATGTAGATGCGCCAGGTGCGGAAGCGTTTTTCACCCACGATCCTGCGCGCTTCTTCCTGGCGCGCTTCCAGCCTGCTCACCCAGTGCCACAGCGTCTTCGCGTAATGCGGCCGCAGGCACTCCGCGTCCCAGACCTCCAGCCCCTGCTGCGACATTTCGCCCAGGACCCGCGAGATATGCACTAGCTCACCGCCGGGAAAAACGTATTCTTCGACGAAATCGCCGATGCCGCTGCCCAGCGCAGCGTCGTCGAGCGAATTGGTGGTGATGCCATGGTTCATGACCATCCCGCCCGGCTTGAGCAGCCGGTAAATCTTGCCGAAATACGCCGGCAGATTGCGTTTGCCCACGTGCTCGAACATGCCGACGCTCGCGATCTTGTCGTATGGCTGTTCTTCCGGCACGTCGCGATAGTCCATCAGCCGCACTTCGCAGCGGCCTTCGAGTCCCAGCGTGCCAATGAGCTCGGCCGCATACGCGTGCTGCTCTTGCGAGAGCGTGATGCCGAGCGCCTTCACGCCATAATGCTGGGTCGCCCACAGGACCAGTCCGCCCCAGCCGCAGCCGATGTCGAGGAAGCGTTCGCCGGGCTTCAGATCGAGCTTGCGGCAGATGTGTTCGAGTTTCTGCTCCTGCGCGAGATCGAGCGAATCATCGGGTTTCCTGAAATAGGCGCAGGAGTAGACCCGATTCCTGTCGAGCCAGAGACCGTAGAACTCGTTGCCCACGTCGTAGTGGTGCTGGATCGCCTTGCGGTCGGCGGGACGGGCGTGCCGCCACCACTTCCAGATGTCGGAGCGCCGGCGGTAGGCCCCGGCGTCACCAGCCACCAGTTGCTCGCCGATGCGCACTGTCTTGCGAATGTCGCCGTCGAGATCGAGATCGCCCTCCACGTAACTCCTGGCGAGCTTGCCCAGACTGGGTTTGACCAGCGACACCAGCGCCTGCGGCGAGCGCACGGTCAGGCGCAGTTCCGGGCTGTCACCGGACTGGATGGTCCTGCCGTTCCAGAGCGTAAGGCTCAGCGGCAGGCGGAGTCGCCTCAGGCGATCCTCAAGCATGCCGATCATGGGCGCTACCAGCATGGCATTCCTCGAAGCAGTCGGTTAAAAAAAAGCGGCAGCCGGAAAGGCTGCCGTTATTGTACTTGCTGTCGGGCCGAACTTAAAAAACAAGGTCGTTGAGCAGCGAACTCCGCACCCCGGCGGCAACCGGGTCAACCGATGCCTTGCAGTTGGGATGGTCCACGCCGGCGGAAAGGCCGGCCCCGTCCTTCAACGCCTGCTTCATCGGCGGCGTGAGTTCGAAACGCAGGAAATGCACCGAAGAGGTTTTTTCCTCGTTTTCACGCTCCAGGTCTTCGTCGGCAATCGCGTACACCCGCGGATGACCCGCGATCCCGATCCAGACGCGGTCCTCGATTCCGATGAATTTCGCCAGCGCGAGCTTGCGCTCCTCGACGTCGGGGTATTCGATCAGCATGGTGGCCTTCCAGTTGCTGCCGTCAGGCACCAGCGGGTTGTAGGCGTCGAGCTCGTCGCGAATGCCCGCCTCCTCGAATATGCGCTCGACCCGCAACATCTCCTGGATCTGGTAGCGCATGGTGAGTTCGTCCTCGAACACCAGTGCGATGTGCCCGCCCAGTTGAACCGCCCGGTTTTTCTTGTGGGCCAGCACTTTGGCGCGGAAATCCTTGCGCGCCTTGGCGTACTGTTCGAGTGACATCAGGCTTTCGGGGGTAATGACAGCCATCTCCGACCTCTTGCTGGTTTCTGGCGGCAACATCGCGGCCTTCACAGCCCGTAGGCCATGCGGATCAAAGTCAGGGGATGGCTTTTCTCCACGTTGCCCTTTTCCAATCCGCTGTCGGCAATGCCTTGCTTGATGTGGCGGCCGGCGATGGCGCAATCCGAGCTGACGTAATCCGGCTCGGTGGCCGCCATCTGGCGGAACACCGGTTTGCCGATTTTCATCGATTCG
>JBGQGT010000274.1:0-3034 GCA_041497595.1 Gammaproteobacteria bacterium | reverse complement strand
GGCACAGGCGGCGTAAGCCGCGAAGGTCCTAGCCGAACAACTTTGCCAGGTCGATCGAAGACTGTCCGCCGACCTGGTCGAAATGCTTTTCGAGCCAGGCTCCCGCCCGGGCTCGTCCCTCTTCCTTGAGTTTCAGCAGGAAGCCTAGATCGGCATTGGCCGCCTTTTCGATGCTCATGCGCGCGAGCAGGTCATCGGTTTCGATCAGGTGGAAATTCAGTTTCCTGAAGCGGCGTTCCAGCCTTCCGATCGGCAGCCACTGCGCGTCGATCGCCTGCTTCGCCAGCGCGATGCTGCGCATCTCGCGGAGAAACGAAGAATTGAACTGGAATTCGGTCAAGCGGCTGCGAATTGCCTGTGCGCTGGTCGGAGAATCCTCACGGGTCAGAGGCTGGAGCATCACCACCAGGATGCTCGGCGTCTTGCAGCGATAGATGAGCGGATAGACGGCCGGGTTTCCCGTGTAGCCCCCGTCCCAATACGGCTCGCCGTCGATCTCGATAGCGTGATGCAGGGTGGGCAGGCAGGCGGACGCCAGCAGCGCATCGGACGTCAGTTCCCGGTTCTCGAACAACCGCAGCGTGCCGGTACGGACACGGGTGGCGCCGACGAACAGCCGGATCGCCCGTCGGCTCTGCACGGCATCGAAGTCCACAATCTTGGCGACGATGTCGCGCAGTGGATTGATGTCGAAGGGGTTGAGCTGATAGGGGGAGAAAAAGCGGGTAAGGCCGAGCAGAAGTTTCTGCGGGTTCGGCACCAGGGCCCTGTGTACCCCGGTGGACGAGCCGATCGAGTAGGACGCCGTGCCCACCGAATTCCAGAAGTCGTCCAGGGATTTGCGGGCGCCTTCGCGGCCGCCCTTTGCGTAGCCGGACGCCAGCGCCGCGGCATTGATCGCTCCGGCGCTGGTGCCGCTGATCGCTTCGATCTTGAGTTTCGGTTCCTCGAGCAGCCGATCCAGCACCCCCCAGGTCAGCGCGCCGAGTGCGCCGCCGCCCTGGAGAGCAAGCGTGATGACCTTGCGCCGTCCGAACTTCACTCGGGAAAGGGCGGAGAGGATTGCGCGTGGGGGAAAATCAAGGCTACTTTACGGCAGGTAGAAGAAGGACTTGTCCTTGTTCTCCCATTGGCGCAGCAGACGATCCACATCGGCCGGATTGGCGGCCTGGGACAGGTAAGCCTCGAGCTCCCGGTTTTCAACGGTGTTGAACCAGTTGAAAATGGATTCGAGCAAGTTTTTCATGGTCTTGGTCCTTTGACTATCTTGCGGCAGTGCAAGAGTGGTTAGTGGGTTTCATATAATGCTATTTCGACAGCTGATTTTATCAGATAGTTGTGCGATTGGACGTGTTTCTGTCGCGTTGCAATAAGTCTGAATATAAAGCATCACATAAGTTATTGAACTGTATGAAACATAGATAATTTATTCGTATTATTTGCCGGGCTGAACTCATCGAGACATGGTGCCCGATATGCTGCCCGGGAATCGAAGCTTGTCGCCATAGCAGGAGCACGAATGGACGGTTCTTCGGCCCGCTTGTAAACTCGGCAGGCCTCCAGCGGTCACAAAAAAGTGAGACTCTCCCCGATCGCATTGCTGCTTCTGGCCGTCGCCGCCGGACCGGTTCCGGCGGACGAAGTGGCGGACGGCATAGAGCGCGCCAACCTCTTGCGGAAGTTGCTCGAAGATGCCCCACCGGCCCGCGCCGGCGAGTGCGATCCCCGCGCCGAACTGCCCGCCGCAAGGCTGGAGCTGGAGCAACAAACCGCCGCCGAGCGGCTGCAGGTCGAACGCTTTCAGGATGGTCAGTGGCGGCAACTACTCGAGTCCCAGCGGGCCAGTGCGCACCGGCAGGAACCGGCGCCGCCGTTGCCGAGGTCGGCGATGGCATTCGAACGCGAGCAGCGGGCGCGCGACCTGTCGATTCAGATCCAGCGACAGGATCTCGAGTATCGTCAGAACAATCGCCGCTAGGCGGACAACAGCCAACAAAGCCGAGAACGAAGGAGGGGATTCATGAAGCCGGCATTGCAATCCATTTTCCGTGTGCTGTTGTTGCCGGTACTGGCCGCTGGCGCGATATTGGCGCCGGCCCAGGCGCAGGATGCCGAGGCGTTGATCGATCGGGCAATGACCGGCAACCATCGCCCGGATGCCAACAAGGCGCGCGACAAATACCGCCATCCCAAGGAAACGCTGCTGTTTTTCGGATTGAAGCCAGAAATGACGGTGGTCGAGATCACCCCGGGGGCGGGCTGGTACACCGAAATCCTGGCGCCAGTCATGCGTGGCGGCGCCTACTACGCCGCCATATTCCAGGTGACCGAGCAATCCTCGGACGTCCAGCGTGCCAACGACAGGAGCTTTCGCGCCAAGCTCGCGAGCGACGCCGATCTCTACGGCAAAGTGAAACTGTCGGTTCTTGTGCCGAATGCGATCCAGGTCGCACCCGCGGGCAGCGCCGACATGGTGTTGACCTTCCGCAACGTCCACAACTGGGCCAAGGCGGGTAACGCCGACGCCATGTTCAAGGCCTTTTACGACGCGCTCAAGCCGGGAGGAATCCTGGGCGTGAAGGACCATCGCGCCAAACCGGACACGCCGTTCGAAAAACAGATCGAGACCGGCTACATGACCGAAGCCTGGGTCATCGAGACCGCGCAGAAAGCGGGCTTCACGCTCGACAACAAGTCCGAAATCAACGCCAATCCGAAAGATACCAAGGACCACCCTTCCGGGGTGTGGACGCTGGCGCCGACGCTGCGCCTGGGCGACAAGGACCGCGGGAAATACCTGGCGATCGGCGAAAGTGATCGCATGACCCTCAAGTTCGTGAAACCCTTTCGATGAACGATCAACTCGATCCCCGTGCACAGATAGACGCGCGGGCAGCGGCGCTCGAATCCAAAGTCATTGCCTGGCGCCGGGATTTGCACCAGCACCCGGAACTCTCCAACCGCGAGGTCCGCACCGCCGGCGTTGTGGCCGGGCATCTGCAAGCGCTTGGACTGAAGGTGCAGACCGGGGTCG
>JBGQGT010000273.1:0-3129 GCA_041497595.1 Gammaproteobacteria bacterium | reverse complement strand
GCGTGGTCCAGGAACTGCACATCGAGCGCAGCGGCAGCCGCGGCCTGGTCGGCAACATCTACCTCGGCGACGTAAGCCGGGTGCTGCCGGGAATGCAGTCGGCTTTCATCCAGATCGGGCTGGACCGCGCCGCGTTCCTGCACGTCGCCGACATCTGGGGCCACCGCCAAAACCACGACGAGTCCAAGCCGATCGAACGCAT
The DNA here is from genome assembly GCA_041497595.1 of Gammaproteobacteria bacterium. Taxonomy (GTDB): domain Bacteria; phylum Pseudomonadota; class Gammaproteobacteria; order Burkholderiales; family JACQAP01; genus JACQAP01. The sequence goes on along the minus strand of JBGQGT010000273.1, from coordinate 2,927 downwards.
CCTGCACGATGGCCAGAAGCTGCTGGTGCAGGTCATCAAGGATCCGATCGGCACCAAGGGCGCGAGGCTTTCCACCCAGGTGAGCATTGCCGGACGGCTGTTGGTCTACCTGCCGCAGGAATCGCACATCGGCATCTCACAGCGCATCGAAGACGAGGCCGAGCGCGCGCTGCTCAGGGAAAAGCTGCAACACCTCATCCCGGCGGACGAGCCGGGCGGCTTCATCGTCCGCACCATGGCGGAAGCGGCGAGCGAGAAGGAACTCGGCACCGACATCGGGTACCTGCGCAAGCTCTGGTCCGATATCAGGGAGAAGGCCGCCACCGCCGCCGCCCCGGCGCTGCTGTACCAGGACCTGACGCTGAGCCTCAGGGTGCTGCGCGACTTCGTAAACGACCAGTGCGACCGCGTTCTGGTGGATTCGCGCGAAACCTTCCAGCGCATGCAGGCGTTCGCCAACGACTACACGCTGTCCTTCGCCGAGCGCATCCAGCACTACTCCGGCGACCGGCCGCTGTTCGATCTGTACGGCGTCGAGGACGAGATCGAGCGGGCGCTGGCCCGTCGCGTGCCGCTCAAATCCGGCGGCTATCTCATCATCGACCAGACCGAGGCGCTGACCACCATCGACGTCAATACCGGCGGTTTCGTCGGTGGCCGCACCTTCGACGACACCATATTCAAGACCAACCTGGAAGCCGCGCAGGTGATCGCGCGCCAGCTCAGGCTGCGCAACCTGGGCGGGATCATCATCCTCGACTTCATCGACATGGACAACGAAGTGCACCGCGATGCGGTGCTTTCCGAGTTCAAGAAGGCGCTCGCGCTCGACCGCACCCGCATGACCGTGAACGGCTTCACCCAGCTCGGCCTGGTGGAGATGACCCGCAAGCGCACCCGCGAGAGCCTCGCCCACATCCTGTGCGAGCCCTGCCCGACCTGCCAGGGACGCGGCGAGGTGAAAACCGCGCAGACGATCTGCTACGAAATCCTGCGGGAGCTGTTGCGCGAGGCACGCCAGTTCGACGCTCGCGAGTTCCGCATCCTCGCCTCGCAGATGGTGATCGACATGTTCCTCGACGAGGAATCGCAGAGCCTGGCGATGCTCGAGGAATTCATCGCCAAGCCGATTTCACTTCAGGTCGAGACGATCTACACGCAGGAGCAGTACGACATCGTACTGATGTAGGTACTCAAAAGATAAACGCGTTCAACGAAAAGTACGCAAAGGAAAACTGGGAGTCCATCCCATCAATCTACCTTGAGCCCGGCAGCCTTGAGCCGTCCCCTGAGACGCCCCACCTCCTCGATCAAATCCACCACCAAGGCAGCGAGTTCCTGGTTGGCGTCGAAGTCCCGTTCCAGCGCCGCAAGCCGGCGCGCGCGCACCAAGTCGGCACTGGCGAAGCGCCATTCGACAGATTTCAATGAAGCGCTGCCCAGGAGGCCGGCCTCTACCCGCTCCACGATCCACTGGGACTCGACTGCGCAGGCCCGGGCCAGGTCTTCCAGGGTCAGCGCGACTTCGTCCAGCAGAACGCCGGTCAGAATGTCATCTTCCGCCATGGCTCACACCTCCAATTTCTGACGCGGATTGAACGCCAGCTCCCGCGCCATGGTTTGGTAAATTTGACGCGCCTTGTCCGTGTCGGCGGGCGGCAGCACCACTTCCAGCACCAGATACAGATCCCCGGGCGGATTTCCGGGAATGCCGCGCCCTTTCAGGCGCAGCTTGCGGCCTGCTTGAGAGCCGGCGGGCACTTTCACCTGCACATTGCCCGAAGGCGTGGGCACTTCGATGCTTGCGCCAAGAGTGGCTTCCCACGGGGCCACCGGGACGGTCTCGTACACGTCCCGCCCTTCGACGCGATAGCGGGGGTCGGGACTGAAATGCACTTCCAGATACAAGTCGCCTGCCGGACCGCCACCCATGCCGGGACTGCCTTGCCCGGCGAGACGAATGTGCTGGCCCTCTTTCACACTCTTGGGAATTTGCACATTGAGGGTTCGCTCCTCGGTCACGACGTGGCCTGACGCGTCCAGCTTTGCCGCACGCAGGGTGATCGTCCGTGTCGCCCCATGATAGGCGTCCGAGAGATCGATCAGGATCTTGGCGTGGTGATCCCCGCCTCGCATCTGATAATCTCCGGTGCCGCTGTCACGGCCGGCGCGGCCAAAGAGGCTGGCAAAGAAGTCGCTGAAATCCGCCGCCTGCGCGCCGTGGGCGCCGTCTCCGGAAAACTCGAATCCCGCGTCCCAGCCGGGCGGCGGCTGAAAATCCTGTCCCGTCTGCCAGCGGCTGCCCAGTTGGTCATAGGCCGCTCGCTTTTCGGGATCGGAAAGCACGGCATAAGCCTCGTTGACTTCCTTCATGCGCTTTTCCGCATCCGCCTCCTTGCTTACATCCGGATGGTATTTGCGGGCCAGTTTGCGGTAGGCCTTCTTGATTTCATCCGCCGGCGCGCTTTTCTCGACACCGAGGACCTGGTAGTAATCCTTGAATTCCACTTGGCCGCTTCCCGAAGTTTGTTGCGCTGTTGAATTCCGTCTTCGATCTTTCGAAGGGTCAAATTGGGGCGGACTCCAATATTTCCCAGGCCACTACGGCAGGGAGCCCTTCTCGAAGATCTCACTACCGGACGGATAGACCATCCAGGGAGCGCCGGATCTTGTCCAGACATGCCGCTCGATCCTCAGCCAACCGGGATCATCGAACGTTCCACCGGAGACCGTGCGGCCTCCAGGGGACTGTTCCGAGGTCAACGTGACCGTGGTGCCGCAGCGCGGGCAGAACTCAAGCCGGATCCAGCGATGGCTTTCGTCGGAGCGGTACTCGTAGGTTGAAAGCGGGCCGCCGGTGATCTCGAGGTTCTCGTCCTTGAAGTGGGCGACCACCGCGAACGCGCTGCCGGTGCGCCGCTGGCAGT
>JBGQGT010000272.1:0-3156 GCA_041497595.1 Gammaproteobacteria bacterium | reverse complement strand
GTACTGCTGGGGCGCGGTGTGGGGCCGGGAAGAACTGCCCAAGAAGACCCGCAGCATGCTCAACCTCGCGATGCTGTCCGCGCTGAACCGTCCGCACGAACTGAAGATGCACATCGGCGGCGCGCTGCGCAACGGCGTATCTAAGGCCGAGATCCGCGAAGTGCTGCTGCAGGTTGCCATCTACTGCGGCATCCCGGCAGGGGTGGATGCGTTCAGGGTCGCCAGGGAAACCTTTGCCGAGTTGGACAAGGCGGAAAAAAAGTAAGCAGCCAGGAAGACGTGGCGTGAGCAACCCAGGAGATCAGTTCGATGAATGACGACGTTTACGAAGTCCATGCGATCAAGTACGCGCGGCTGATGCGGCGCTCGCCGGAGAATTACATCGGCGGGCACACCAAGGGCATGCAGTCGGTGCGCGTGCGCACCCGCCGATGAGAAAATCCCTGTATGTCTGCGCACTGCTCGCCGCAACGATGTGCCTCGCCCTGACGCCGGTTGCCCACGCGAAGGAGAAGGGGGATCGCGACAGTCCGTCGGTGGACGATCCCTGTCCGGAGTGCGGCATCGTCTACGAAATCCGCGAAATCAAGCGCGAGCGCGAGCGCGAGTCGGCGCGGAACCTTCCGAAGAGTCCCGTTGCGGTCGAGCCGATGATCCGCTTCTCGCTCGGCGACAAGGCCGACCGCAATCCGCACGTGGACGTATACGGCAGTCGCTCGATGCGTGAAGCGATGATCGAGAAGTACTACGAAGTGGTGATTTCCTTCGACGACGGCCGCTGGGGAAGGATCGAAATGTCCGACGTGTCGCGGCTGAAGGTCGGGGACCGCATCCACGTCCACAAAAACCGCATCGAGCCGGACGACAGCGACAATCGGTGAGCGTAAAGCCGACACCGGCCCGATTCTTCCTGTGCGAATCCGACCAGAGGCTTCGGACTGCATGCGCAAGCTTTCCGATCGTGTTCGTTCAGGCAGCGGCCTGGGGCGCGCCCATCTGGGCCTCATGTGGATTGGCCTGGCACTGGGCGCATGGCAGGCAATCGCCGCAGACTCGGAAAAAACGGGCGGACTCTACAGCGAAGTCCAGGCCGCACGAGGTGAAAGTCTTTACCAGCAGCACTGCTCCGCGTGTCACGGCGCGCGGCTCCAGGGCAGTCCCGCGGCCCCGCTCACCGGAGATGCGTTCCGCGCGCGTTGGGAGGACCGCCGGCACACGCTCGACGATCTCTACTACATCATCCGCAGCCTGATGCCGAACAGCGCCCCGGGTTCCCTGAGCAAGACGCAGTATGCCGATGTGGTAGCGTACATTCTCAAAGTGAACGGTTATCCGGCGGGTACGGAGGAGCTGGTTCCCAACGCCGCGGCGATGAAGACAGTCACGCTGCAACCGCATTGAGTGCCCACCTCTCCCTGGCCCTTTCCCCCTGACCTCACCCCGCCCCTCTCCACAAGTGGAGAGGAAGGAAAGGCCAGGATGCGGAGAGGGAGCGAAGGGACATGCGGTCGGACGTGGCGATTTGATTCGGCATCTCCAAATAACAGAAGAACTGGAAGGAGGAAATAATGAAGAAGTTTGCTGCAACGCTGCTTTCCTTGACACTGTCGAGCCTTGTACAGGCGCAACCCGGCCCGACGCAGGAAGAATTGAACCAGGCGGCCCGCAGCACCGAGTGGCTGCTGCCCAATCACGATTACGCCGGCGTGCGCTACGTCGATCTCAAGCAGATTACGCCGGCGAACGCCGCGTCGCTGCGGCCGGTGTGCATGTTCCAGGGCGCGGACCTGAACCGGGCGCTCAACAATCCGCTGGTATACCGGGGCGTGATGTACGTCACCACGCTTCTTGCAACCGTCGCGTTGGACCCGGCCACCTGCCGGGTGAAATGGCGGCACGAGTGGAAGCCGAAGGCCAAGGACGGCAACTCCTCGATCAAGAACCGCGGGGTGGCGATCAAGGACGGAAAGGTAGTGCGCGGCACCCAGGACGGCTATCTTTTCGCGCTCGACGCCGAGAGCGGAAAGATGCTGTGGGAGGTGAAGGCGGCGGACCCGGAGAAATTCGAGGCGCTCTCCATCAATCCGATCCTCTACGACGATCTCGTCATCATCGGTCCGTCGGGTTCCGATTATGGCCTCAAGGGATGGATCGGCGCGTTCCGCCTCGCCGACGGCCAACCGGTGTGGAAGTTCAACAACGTGCCCGACGAGGGCGAACCCGGCGCCGACACCTGGGGCACAAACGACGCGCGGCTGAAAGGCGGCGGTGGAATCTGGACCACGCCTTCGCTGGACACAGCACGGGGACTGATCTATGTCGCGGTCGGCAATCCGGCGCCGGACTTCATCGCCAGCACGCGGCCCGGCGCCAATCTCTACACCAATTCGATGGCGGTGCTGGATGCGCGCACCGGGAAACTGAAGTGGTACCTGCAAGCGGTGCCGCGCGATACCCACGACTGGGATGTGCCGGTCACCAGTCCGCTGTTCACCGCCATCGTCGGCGGCAAGAAGCGGGAAATAGTGACCGTCGGCGCGAAGGACGGGCTGCTGCGGCTGGTGGACCGCGAAACTCACGAGGTGCTCTACTCGGTGCCGGTGACGACCATCAAGAATGCCGAAATCGATCCGACCGAAGAAGGCGTCCACACCTGCCCCGGCGTTGCCGGCGGCGTGGAGTGGAGTGCGCCGGCGTACAGCCCGAAGCTCGACCTGCTGGTGGTGCCGACGGTGGACTGGTGCGGCATCTTCAAGCGGGACGAAGAACCGCGGTTCATCGCCGGCCAGCTTTACTTCGGCGGATCCTTCACCTGGGACCCGGTGGAAAAATCCCGCGGCTGGCTGACCGCGGTGAAAGCCTCGACCGGTGAAGTCCTATGGAAATATCAGTCGAGCCGGCCGATGCTCGCGGCCGTGACCGCAACCTCCGCCGACATGCTGTTCACCGGCGAACTGACAGGAGACTTCCTCGCCATGGACGCGCGCAACGGTAACGTCGTCTATCGCTTCAGCGGCGGCGGCGCGATCGTCGGCGGCGTGATCAGCTACGCGGTCAACGGCAAGCAGTACGTTGCGGCGGTTTCCGGAATGGCAGCGGGGTTCTGGCAGGCGCAACCGGGCTCGATGACGCTGACGGTGTTTGCGCTGCCGTGAG
>JBGQGT010000271.1:0-3231 GCA_041497595.1 Gammaproteobacteria bacterium | reverse complement strand
CCGGGTTTCGAATCCTTCAGGTCCGCGATGAAGTAGCCGTGGCGCTCGAACTGGAAGCGCTCCTCGGGCTTCGCGTCCCTGACCGAAGGCTAGCAATAGGCATGGATGACGGTCTTCGAGTGCGGATTGATGTCGGCGAGGAAATCGCGTTCCGATCCGGGGTGCGCCACCGCGAACAAGCGGTCGTAGAGCCGCACTTCGGTCTTGCAGGCATGCTGCGCCGACACCCAGTGGATGTTGCCCTTCACCTTGTATTTGTCCGCGCCCGCCGTGCCTGACCTGGAATCCGGGTAGATTTCGCAGTGCACCGCGGTGACGTTGCCGCCGGCGTCCTTGTCGGCGCCGATGCATTTGACCACGAAGCCGTAGCGCAGCCGCACCTCGTTGCCGGGAAACAGGCGGAAGAAGCCCTTGGACGGCGTCTCCATGAAGTCTTCGCGCTCGATCCACAGCTCGCGTGAGAACGGCACGGCGCGCTTGCCCCAGTCCGGCTTCTGCGGATGGTTGGGCAGCTCGCACATCTCTTCCTTGCCGGCCGGGTAATTGTCTATCACCAGTCTGACCGGATCGAGCACGGCGATGCGCCGCGGCGCCGATTCGTTCAGCACCTCGCGCATGCAGTCCTCGAGCACGCTCATGTCGATCCACGAGTCGGACTTGGAGACGCCGATACGCTCGGCGAACAGCCGGAAACCTTCCGGCGTGAAGCCGCGCCGGCGCGCGGCGACCAGGGTGGGCATGCGCGGATCGTCCCAGCCGTCCACGTGCTTTTCCTCGACCAGCTCGATCAGCTTGCGCTTGGACAGCACCACGTAGGTGAGATTGAGCCGGGCGAACTCGTACTGGTGCGGCAGCGGCTTGGCGAGCACGCCGAAATCCGCGAGTCTTTCCAGCACCCAGTCGTAAAGCGGCCGGTGATCCTCGAACTCCAGCGTGCAGATCGAGTGGGTGATGCTCTCCAGCGCGTCCGAGATGCAGTGGGTGTAGTCGTACATCGGGTACACGCACCACTTGTCCCCGGTGCGGTGATGGTGCGCTTTGCGGATGCGGTAGATCACCGGATCGCGCAGGTTGATGTTGGGAGAGCTCATGTCGATCTTCAGGCGCAGCACGTGCGCGCCGTCCGCGAACTCGCCTGCCTTCATGCGCCGGAACAGATCGAGGTTCTCCGCCGCCGGGCGGTCGCGGTAAGGGCTGTGCTTGCCCGCTTCGGTGAGCGTGCCGCGGTATTCGCGCATCTCGTCGGCGGACAGCGAATCCACGTAAGCCATTCCATGCTCGATGAACGCCTCGGCGAACCGGTACAGCCAGTCGAAATAGTCGGACGCGTAATAAAGGTGCGGCCCCCAGTCGAATCCCAGCCATTTCACCGAGTCGAGGATGGAATCGACGTACTCGGTGTCTTCGGTGACCGGATTGGTGTCGTCGAAGCGCATGTGGCAGCGGCCGCCGTACTGCAGCGCCAGCCCGAAGTTCAGGCAGATGGACTTGGCGTGGCCGAAATGCAGGTAGCCGTTGGGCTCGGGCGGAAAACGGGTGCGGATTTTGGCCGGATCGGGCGGCGCGTTGGCGTGCGTCGAGGCGGGGCCCGGTTTACCGCCCCAGGTGCGGGAGGCGTAAGCGCCCTTGGCGAGATCGGCCTCGATGATATTGCGGATGAAGTTGGTGACCTGGGCGGTCGGCGCTGCCGGTTTGTTCACGCTGGATGACTGAATGAAGAGAGAGGCTGTGCAGACGCAATATTAATGCCTCGCAGCCTTGTCGTGGGCGCAAACGTGCTGCGCCGGTGAGACGCAGCCTACTTGCCGAGAAACGAGAACAGGATTGCGTGGAACTTTTCCGGGGTTTCCAGATGGGCGATGTGGCCGACGTTGCTCAGCATTGCAGGAGTGGCATCGGGGATCGCCCGCACCGCGGCGGGGATCAGTTCGGTGAAGCGCCCCATGGTATCGCGCACCTCCGGGGTCACCCGGTTGCGGCCGATTGCCGAGCGGTCGGCATCGCCGCCGACGATCAAGGTTTTCGCCTGGATCAGCGGCAGCTCGTACACCACCGGCTGTTCGTAGGCCATCTGGTAGGTATGCGCGGCGGTTCGGTGAAGGCGCTCGGCCTCCGGGCCGAGCGTCCAGCGATATTGCACGTCCGCATACACCTGAAACTCGGGTCGCCACTGGACGAAGTAGGCGCGGTAGAAGCGATTGATGTTTTCGCGCGTCATCGCGGCGGACTCGCGCGCCAGTTCCTCATTGGTGGCGTAAGGCACCTTGAGCCGGTAGTCCTCCAGGCCGATCGGTGATTCGAGAATCAGCTTTTCCGCCTTCTCCGGAAACATGAGCGCAAAACGTACCGCGAGCATGCCACCCATCGAGTGCGCGATCACCTCGGTCTTATCTATGCCGAGATGGTCCAGCAGCAACCGGGTGTTGCGTGCCAGCGCGTGAAACGACAGCCCGATGTCGGGCTTTGAGGATTTGCCGAAGCCGATCTGGTCGGGCACGACGACGCGATACCCGGCGTTCGACAGGAAACGGATGGTGTTCTCCCAGTAGTAGCCGCCGAAGTTGCGCCCGTGCAGAAGCAGCGCGTTGCGGCCGTTCGGCTTGCCGGCCGGCGCAACGTCCATGTAGGCCATCTTTACCATTTGGCCTTCCATCGTCAGCGGCAGGTACTCGACCGGGTACGGATACTGGAATCCTTCCATAGCCACGCCCAACGGCTCGGGCGCATCCTGCCCGGCATGCGCGGCCGGCACGCAAAGCATCAGCGCGGCCGCGAATATATAGGTGTGTATCGTCGCAGGCATGGGTCGTTCCCTTTCAAGATGGTTTCAAACTGAAATCAGAATCTTCGCCGCCAAGACGCCAAGAGCGCCAAGAAACTCAAAAACAAAACGTGTCGCAAAGCGGTGCATCGCGTTTGGCCAAAGTTCCGTCGATTCCGAATTGGCCCACATGATGCTGGCTGTTCACTCTCTTTATCGATTTTTCTTGGCGCTCTTGGCGTCTTGGCGGCGAGAATTCAATGGGGCAACCGGTCAGAGTAGTGTTGGCAGACGGAGTTCCCGAAAGGACTTAACCCCGTTTTCAGACAGCGGCCGTTTACATGAGCGTAACCCCCTCCCAACAGGAAAGGAACACTCATGCACCCTTCTCATCTACGCGCGCCTTTCGCGCTGCTTGCCCTCACCGCGGCGCTGACCGCCTTTGCGGATGACGGTGGCAACCACGCTCT
>JBGQGT010000270.1:0-3252 GCA_041497595.1 Gammaproteobacteria bacterium | reverse complement strand
CCCGGTGACCAAGGGGCACAGCGGGCAGATCAAGAAGGCGATCCAGCTGCTCCTGGAAGCCAAGCGGCCGATGACCTACACCGGCGGCGGCATCGTGCTCGGCAACGCGTCCGCCGAATTGACGCAATTGGTGCGCACGCTTGGTTTCCCCTGTACCAACACCCTCATGGGCCTGGGAGGTTATCCCGCCAGCGATCCGCAGTTCGTCGGCATGCTCGGAATGCACGGCACCTACGAAGCCAACATGGCGATGCAGAACTGCGACGTGCTGCTCGCGATCGGTGCGCGCTTCGACGACCGCGTGATCGGCAACCCGAAGCATTTCTTCCAGGAAGACCGCAAGATCATCCACGTCGACATCGACCCCTCGTCGATCTCCAAGCGCGTGCGGGTGGACGTGCCGATAGTCGGCGACGTCAGGGAGGTGCTGCAGGAGATGAATCGCCAGCTCGCCGCCGCCAAGGAGCGCCCGGACCCGGCCGCGGTCAAGGCGTGGTGGACCCAGATCGAGCAGTGGAAGGGCCGCGATTGCCTGAAGTACGACCGTACCTCGAAAATCATCAAGCCGCAGTTCGTGATGGAAAAGCTCTACGAACTGACCAAGGACATGGACCTGTTCCTGACCTCTGACGTGGGCCAGCATCAGATGTGGGCGGCGCAGTTTTACAAGTTCGAGAAGCCGCGCCGCTGGATCAATTCCGGAGGCCTGGGCACGATGGGCGTGGGGCTGCCGTACGCGCTCGGCGTGCAGCTCGCGTATCCGGACGCGACCGTGGCCTGCGTGACCGGCGAGGCCAGCATCCAGATGTGTATCCAGGAACTGTCCACCGCCAAGCAGTATCGCCTGCCGGTGAAGATCGTCAACCTCAACAACCGTTACATGGGCATGGTGCGCCAGTGGCAGGAGTTCTTCCACGGCAACCGCTACGCCGAGTCCTACATGGACGCGCTGCCGGACTTCGTCAAGCTGACCGAATCCTACGGCCACGTGGGCATGCGCATAGACAAGCCGGAGGACGTCGAGCCGGCGCTCAAAGAGGCGTTCAGCCGCAAGAACGACCTCGTTTTCATGGACTTCATCACCGACCAGACCGAGAACGTATTTCCGATGGTGCCCGGCGGCAAGGGCCTGTCGGAGATGATCCTGGTTTAATTCAAATGCGTCACATCATCTCCCTACTCATGGAAAACGAGCCGGGCGCGCTGTCTCGCGTGGCCGGCCTGTTCTCGGCGCGCGGCTACAACATCGAGTCGCTGACCGTCGCGCCCACGGAAGATCCGTCGCTGTCGCGCATGACCGTGGTCACCAGCGGTTCCACCGACGTCATCGAGCAGATCACCAAGCAGCTCAACAAGCTGGTTGATGTGGTCAAAGTGGTGGACCTGTCCGACGGCGACCACATCGAGCGGGAGCTGATGCTGGTCAAGGTGCGCGCCTCCGGAAAGGATCGCGAGGAGATGAAGCGCATGGCGGAGATCTTCCGCGGCCGCATCGTCGATGTGACCGACAAGGCTTACACCATCGAGCTCACCGGCACAGGGAGCAAGCTCGATGCCTTCCTCGAAGCGCTCGAACAGGGCGTGATTCTGGAAACGGTGCGCACCGGGCCCTCGGGTATCGGCCGCGGCGAACGTATTCTCAAAGTCTCGTGAGGCGTGAGGCGCCGACAGTGAGGCGGGCCAACCCCGTTTCTTGCTCCTGGCCCCCGGGCTCTCGCGCATTTCTCAAATAACGAGGGAATCATGAAAGTCTTTTACGACAAGGACGCGGACCTGCGTCTGATCAAGGGAAAGAAGGTCACCATTCTGGGTTACGGCTCGCAGGGTCACGCCCACGCGTTGAACCTCAAGGACTCCGGCGTGAAGGTCACCGTTGGCCTGCGCAAGGGAGGTGCTTCGTGGGACAAGGCCAGGAAGGCCGGATTGGAAGTAAAGGACATCGCCGACGCGGTCAAGGCTGCGGATTTCGTCATGATCCTGTTGCCCGACGAACATATTGCGGACGTCTATCGCAGCGAGGTCGAACCCCACATCAAGAAAGGCGCGGCGCTGGCCTTTGCCCATGGCTTCAACATCCACTTCGGCCAGGTCGTGCCCCGATCCGATCTGGACGTGGTGATGGTCGCGCCCAAGGCGCCCGGACATACCGTGCGCTCGACTTACGTGCAGGGCGGCGGCGTACCGATGCTGATCGCGATCCACCAGAATCCGTCGAAGAACGCGCGCGACCTGGCGCTCTCGTACGCGGCGGCGATCGGCGGCGGCAAGGCCGGCGTCATCGAGACCAACTTCCGCGAGGAAACCGAGACCGACCTGTTCGGCGAGCAGGTCGTGCTGTGCGGCGGCACCACTGCGCTGATCCAGGCCGGCTTCGACACGCTGGTGGAGGCCGGCTACGCGCCGGAGATGGCCTACTTCGAATGCCTGCACGAACTGAAGCTGATCGTGGACCTGATCTACGAGGGCGGCATCGCTAACATGCGTTACTCCATTTCCAACAATGCCGAATACGGCGACTTCACCCGCGGTCCGCGCATCATCACCGAGGAAACCCGCAACGAGATGCGCAGGATCCTCAAGGAAATCCAGACCGGCGCCTACGCCCAGGAATTCCTGCTGGAGAACAAGACCGGCGCAACCAAGCTCGGCGCGATGCGCCGCATCGGCCGCGCGCACCAGATCGAGGTCGTGGGCGAGAAGCTGCGCGACATGATGCCGTGGATCAAGGCCAACCGCCTGGTCGACAGGTCCAAGAATTAGTGAATGCGTGAAGGTGTGAAGGCGTGAAGGTGTGAAGGGTAAGGGCAGGCAGACCTTCCGGGCTTTGCCCTTCAATCATTCACACCTTCACTCATTCACTCATTCACACCTTCACGCCTTCACCCATGAGTTCACCCTATCCCCACCCCATCATCGCCAGGGAAGGCTGGCCGTTCCTCGCCGCGGCAGTCGTCGTTGCGCTGATCGTCGGGTACTTGTGGGGATGGTGGTCGGTTCCGTTCTGGCTGGCGGCGCTTTTCATCCTGCAGTTCTTCCGCGATCCGCCGCGCAACGTTCCGAACGATCCCGACGCCGTAGTCTCGCCCGCCGATGGCCGCATCGTCGCGGTGGAAAAATCCCGCGACCCCTACCTAGACCGCGATGCGCTGAAGATCAGCGTGTTCATGAACGTGTTCAACGTGCACTCCAACCGCAGCCCGGTGGATGGCGAGGTGAAGAAGGGCTGGTACTACGGCGGCACGTTCCTCAATG
>JBGQGT010000269.1:0-3306 GCA_041497595.1 Gammaproteobacteria bacterium | reverse complement strand
GCCGGCCGAAGCAATAAAATCGGAACGATGTCGTCCCGATGCGGCACTACACCTGACAGAGGTGCCGGGCAAGCCATGCTTTCCGAGTTCGATCTCATCAACAGGTATTTCAACCGTCCTACGCGGCACACGGTGCTGGGGGTGGGGGATGACGCGGCGTTGCTCGCGCTCACGCCCGGGCACGAACTCGCCGCTTCGACCGACACGATGGTCGAAGGCGTGCATTTCTTCCCCGACGTGGAGCCCGACTCGCTCGGGCATAAGGCGCTCGCGGTCAATCTGTCCGACCTGGCGGCAATGGGGGCGACGCCGAAGTGGGCGATGCTGGTACTGACGGTGCCGAAGGCCGACGAAGCCTGGCTCGAAGGTTTTGCGCGCGGGTTCTTCGCGCTTGCCGCGGAATACGACGTGGACCTGATCGGCGGCGATACCGCGCGCGGGCCGCGCAACATCTGCGTGCAGATCATGGGGGAAATTCCGCCCGGCCGGGCGTTGCGGCGCGACGGCGCCAAAGTCGGCGATGATGTCTGGGTTTCCGGGCATGTCGGAGACGCCGCCGCCGCGGTTGCCCACCTCAAGGGCGACCTCAGGCTGCGCGGTTCGTTACTGGCGCACTGCCTGGCGCGGCTGAACCGGCCGGCGCCGCGCGTGGCGCTGGGACGGATGCTGGTCGGCGTGGCCAACAGCGCGATCGACATTTCCGACGGACTGGTTGCCGACCTGGGACACATCTGCGAACGCTCCGCGGTCGGTGCGGCGATCGAGTTCGCCGCGGTACCGTGCTCCGCGGAGTTGATGCCGCTGCGGGGACACGCGCTGGTGACGCGGGCGATCCTTACCGGCGGCGACGATTACGAGCTGTGCTTCACCGCGGTTGCGGGACGCAGACCCGAGATCGAGGCGTTGTCGGGTCAGGCGGGACTGGCTTTGACCCGCATCGGCAGGATCGTGGCAGGCAAAGGGGTGTTGGTCGTGGACCAGGCCGGAAAGCCGATGAGCGTGAAGGATGGAGGCTTCGATCACTTCCGCTGACGCTTACGGGCGGCCGTCGTTGCGATTCGTGGTTTCGCACCCGGCGCATTTCATCGCATTCGGATTCGGTGTCGGCCTGTCTCCGGTTGCGCCCGGGACCTTCGGCACTTTGCTGGCGCTGCCGATGTACGCCTGGCTTGCGCCGCGCCTCGACAATCAGCAGTTCCTGCTGCTGCTCGCCGGCATGTTCATCGGCGGGGCGTGGGCGTGCGAGGTCAGCGGCAGGAGACTGGGCGTGCACGATCACGGCGGCATGGTGTGGGACGAAGTCACCGCTTTCCTGGCGGTGCTGTTTTTCACGCCGGCGACGCCGCTGTGGCAGGGCTGCGCATTTCTGCTGTTTCGGCTGTTCGACATCGTCAAGCCGATGCCGATACGCTACTTCGACCGCAACATTCGCAACGGTCTGGGTGTGATGTTCGACGATGTGCTGGCGGCGTTCTACGCGCTGCTCTGCCTGGCCGGGTGGAAGTTTCTTTTCGGGTAGACCATGGACGCTGAGCTTTACGCACTGGCGGGGAAAGTCGGCGATGCGTTGAAGGCGCGCAAACTGATGCTGGCCACGGCGGAATCGTGTACCGGGGGCTGGGTCGGGCAGGTCGTCACCATGGTGCCGGGCAGCTCGCACTGGTTCGATCGCGGTTTCGTCACTTACACTAACGACGCCAAACACGAGATGCTGGGCGTGCGGCCCGGGACGCTGAAGAAGTTCGGCGCGGTTTCGGAGCAGACGGTGCGCGAGATGATCGAAGGCACGCTGTCGCACAGCAAGGCCCACGTGGCGCTTGCGGTCAGCGGCGTCGCCGGTCCGGACGGCGGCTCGCCCGGCAAGCCGGTCGGGATGGTGTGCCTGGCTTGGGGGAAGAAAAAGGGACCGCCGCCGCACAGCGTCATCCGCCGTTACGCGGGAGACCGCGACGCCGTGCGCAGGCAGGCCGTCATCGCGGCGCTGGAAGGTGTGCTGGCGTTGCTCGAAGAGCCCTGATCTCAAGACGCAGGTATCTGAACACGGGAGAAAATTCCGCCTTCTGACAGTCCGGTGCCTTATGCCATAATGGCCGCTTCGAAAAAAGAGGTGAAACGCATGGACGAAAACAGAAGCAAGGCGCTGGCCGCCGCCTTGTCGCAAATCGAAAAACAGTTCGGCAAGGGCTCGATCATGCGCCTTGGCGAAAAGGAAGTGGCCAAGGACCTGGACGTGGTCTCCACCGGCTCGCTGGGCCTGGACCTGGCGCTGGGCGTGGGCGGTCTGCCGCGCGGGCGCGTAGTCGAAATCTACGGCCCGGAATCCTCTGGCAAGACCACGCTGGCGCTGTCGGTGATCGCGCAGATGCAGAAGATGGGCGGCAACGCCGCGTTCATCGACGCCGAGCATGCGCTCGATCCGCAATACGCGCAGAAACTCGGCTGCAACGTTTCCGAACTGCTGATCTCGCAGCCCGACAACGGCGAGCAGGCGCTGGAGATCACCGACATGCTGGTGCGCTCCGGTTCGGTGGATGTCGTGGTGGTGGACTCGGTGGCGGCGCTGACGCCGAAAGCCGAAATCGAAGGCGAGATGGGCGAGCCGCAGATGGGGCTGCAGGCGCGGCTGATGTCGCAGGCGCTCAGAAAGCTCACCGCCAACATCAAGCGCTCCAACACGCTGGTGATTTTCATCAACCAGATCCGCATGAAGATCGGCGTCATGTTCGGCAACCCGGAGACCACCACCGGCGGCAACGCGCTCAAGTTCTACGCCTCGGTGCGCATTGATATCCGCCGCACCGGCTCGATCAAGAAGGGCGAAGAGGTGATCGGCAACGAGACCCGCGCCAAAGTGGTGAAGAACAAGGTGGCGCCGCCGTTTCGCCAGGCCGAGTTCGACATACTCTACGGCGAAGGCATTTCGCGCGAAGGCGAGATCGTCGAACTGGGCGTGCTCTACAAGCTGATCGAGAAATCCGGCGCCTGGTACAGCTACGGCAAGGACCGCATCGGCCAGGGCAAGGACAACACTCGCGACTTCCTCAAGAGCAATCCCGAGGTGGCGAAAGAGATCGAAGCCAAGATCCGCGCCCATGTCGCCGAGAAACCGTTGGCCCAGGTGGCCGTCGCGGAGGAGTAACGCGCCAACTTGGCCACTGTCCCTAGCCTGCGCGCCCGGGCACTGAAGGCGCTGGGGCGGCGCGAACACTCGCGTCAGGAACTGCAGGCCAAGCTCCTACCCTTTGCTGAAGTTCCCGACGAGCTGGACGCGTTGCTCGACGAACTGGAAAAGCGCGGCTGGCTATC
>JBGQGT010000268.1:0-3377 GCA_041497595.1 Gammaproteobacteria bacterium | reverse complement strand
TGCCCGAGCCGAAAAAGATTGCCGAAGCCGTACCGGCAAACCTGCGCGGCGGAGCAGGCTAGTGGATTCGCCTCCCACGCTGAAAGCGCTGGTCTTCGACGCCTACGGGACTTTGTTCGACGTACATTCGGTGATCACCGAGTGCGAAGCATTGTTTCCTGGCAAGGGCGCGTCGCTTTCCCAGCTCTGGCGCGGGAAACAGCTCGAATACACCTGGCTGCGCAGCCTGATGGGCCGCTACGCCGATTTTTCCGCGATCACCCGCGCCGCGCTGACGACCGCGTCCAACGCGCTGCACCTGGAACTGAGCGAAGCCGCGGCCACACGCCTGATGGACGCTTACCTGGTATTGAAGGTCTTCCCGGATGTCATGGACGCGCTTACCCGGCTCCACGGACGCAAGCTCGCCATTCTCTCCAATGGGTCACCGGCGATGCTGAACGCCGTGGTTCGCCACGCCAGGCTCGACCAACTGCTCGACGCCGTGCTCAGCGTCGATGCGTTGAGGATCTTCAAGCCCCATCCGAGCGTCTACGCCTACGCCGCGGAAAGATTGCAGGCGCCGGCAGGCGCAATCGGTTTCGTGTCCTCGAACTTCTTCGATGTGGCTGGCGCCACATCGTTCGGATTCCGTACCTTCTGGATAAACCGCACGGGAGCAACGCCCGACGACCTCGGCTACCAGCCGGCCGCGGTGCTGTCCCAACTCACCGACCTGCCCGCCCTGCTCAAGTGACGGTCTGGACCACCGACTGCCTGAACTCCTGTTTGGTCTTCGGATAGGGATAGAGCATGTTGAAGGCCACGCTATGCCCCGCGGATTCGACAATGCGCACGTGTTCGCGCCGCAATTCGCGCGCATGCCTGCAGCCGCAGGAATGCGCGATCATGTCGACCTCCTTGTTCATGTTGATTGCGTAATTCGCAACCCGCAGATATTTCTCTTCCACCACCAACCCGCGCTGCAGCCGCCTGTTGTGCGTCGTGACGCCGGTCGGACAGGTATTGGTATGGCAGCGCAGCGCCTGGATGCAGCCGAGCGCGAACATGAAGCCGCGCGCGGTGTTGACGAAGTCCGCTCCCACGCACAGTGCCCACGCCGCCTTTGCGGAAGTAATCAGCTTGCCCGCGGCCACCACGCGAATGCGCTCCCTGAGTCCGGCTTCGAGCAGCGCGTCCACCACTCGCGGCAAGCCTTCCGCAATCGGCAGGCTCATGTGGTCGGCGAGCGCCTGCGGCGCCGCGCCGCTGCCGCCCTCGCCGCCGTCGATGACCAGGAAATCCGGCGCCGTTTCCAGACCGCGTTGCAAGACCGCATTGCACAGGTCGTTGATGAGTTGCCATCCCCCGATCGCGGTCTTCACGCCGACAGGACGGCCGGTCAGGTCGCGCACCAGGGCGATCTTGTCGAGCAACTCGTTGACGTTGGCGATATCGTGGTGCCGGTTAGGGCTGATCGAGTCCTTCCCCGCGGGGATGCCGCGGATCTGAGCGATCTCTGCGGTCACTTTGGTACCGGGCAGAACGCCGCCTTTGCCCGGCTTCGCCCCCTGGGACAATTTGATCTCGAAAGCCTTCACCACTTTGCCGAGTTCCCTGGCACGCTCGCGCGAGAACCTGCCGTCGGCATCGCGGATGCCGTAGTTTGCGGTCCCGATCTGCATGATCAAGTCGCAGCCGCCCTCGAGGTGATACGGCGACAGCCCGCCTTCGCCGGTGTCCATCCAGCACCCGGCCAGCGCCGCGCCGCGCGACAGCGACCGCACCGCGGGCCCGGAAATCGCGCCAAAGCTCATGCCGCTGACGTTGACGATGGAGCGGGCAACGAACGGATGCTCGCAGTAACCCTCGCCGATCAAGAGTGGCGGCGTGGGCAAACGGTCTTCCTCCAGCACCGGAAAGGGCGCATTGACGAAAATGATCGAACCGGGCTCACGCAGGTCGTTGGTGGAGCCAAAGCCGATGATGCCGCCCTCGTTCTTGGCCAGCCGGTATACCCAGCCGCGGGTCGCGCGATTGAACGGCATCTCGTCGCGGTCGCCGGCGAAGAAATACTGTCGGAAGTACTCGCCCTGCTTCTCGAAGAAATAGCGCAGCCTGCCGATGACCGGAAAGTTGCGCAGGACGGTATGTTTCTTCTGCGTGACGTCCTGCACGAACCAGAACACCATAAGTCCGACCAGGATCAGGCCAAGAATGGTCCCGATCCCATACGAGAGCACACCCATTACGCCCGACATCAACGCCTCCCGCGATAGAATGCCGCCTTCAGTTTATGGGAATTCCATGGATTTGGCACCGGTGATCAGGAGCGACGTAGCCCGAGCGCTGGCCGAAGACATCGGCAGCGGCGACGTTACCGCCCGCCTGGTGCCCGAAAACCAGGCTGCCCATGCGCGTGTCATCATCCGCGAAGCAGCGGTGTTGTGCGGTAGCGCGTGGTTCGATGATGTGTTTCGCCAGATCGACCCTGAGACGCGGGTGAACTGGCATGCAAAAGACGGCGACCGTGTGCCTCCGAACCAGATGTTGTGCGAAATCGACGGCCGAGCCCGCAGCCTGCTCACCGGCGAACGCACCGCGCTCAATTTCCTGCAGACCCTGTCCGGCGTGGCCACCCGCACCCGGACGTTCGTGGATGCGGTCGCGGGAACGAAAGCAGCCATCCTGGATACCCGCAAGACGCTCCCGGGGCTGCGCCAGGCGCTCAAGTACGCGGTGCGCTGCGGCGGCGCCCTCAATCACCGCATGGGTCTCTACGACGGGGTTCTGATCAAGGAAAATCACATCGCCGCAGCCGGAGGAATCGGCCCGGCGCTGCGGCAGGCCAGCCAGGTTGCCGGGAATGTTCCGATCCAGGTCGAGGTGGAATCGATCACTCAGTTGAACGCGGCGATCGACGCGGGGGCCAAGCTCATTCTGCTCGACAACTTCGATCTCGCGGGCCTGCGGGAAGCGGTGAAGGTGACCGCTGGACGCGCGGCAGTGGAGGCCTCGGGCGGGGTGAATCTCGACACCGTGCGGGCCATCGCGGAGACCGGAGTGGACCGCATTTCCATCGGCTCGCTGACCAAGGACGTGCGCGCAGTGGATCTGTCGATGCGCTTTATGCCCGTCTAATCTCGCGGGCTATCGGCGACATGTCCGAAAAACCTTGAACCACGGAGGACACAGAACCACCTCACCCCGCCCCTCTCCACAAGCGGAGAGTGAGGAAAGGTCAAGATGCGAAGAGGGTGACGAAAAGCAAGCCTCAATACAACCGCTACCGAGGCAGATTCTCACTGATCACGCGCTCTATGGCCGCACGCGTGGCGTCCACTACGACCGGCTTGGTGCTCTGAGCGATCGCGCTGTCGGGATCTTTCAGTCCGTGG
>JBGQGT010000267.1:0-3442 GCA_041497595.1 Gammaproteobacteria bacterium | reverse complement strand
AGTTGCAGTTGCGTGGAGGCCACCGCCTGCCGCAGGGCCTTGACCTGGGCCAGACCCGAGGTGACCCCCAGGTAGGCCTGCCGGGTTTGAAGCGCCGCGCTGCGCCGGGCGTTTTCCAGGTCCTGGCGGGCGCGCTCCTGGGCGGCAATGTACTGGGCCTTGGCCGAGCCATACACCGCGTCCTGCAGCGAGGCCTCGCGGTACACCGCAAGCAGGTCGGCGGCGAACGCGTTCTGACCCGCTGCAACGACCAGCATCAGTGTCAGCAACGTGGTTGTGGGTTTCTTCACGTTCCGGATTTCCTGTTTTTCTGGTTTGCCGGCTGCCGCATTGGCGCAGCGCCGTTGTGGTTTTTAATCGGTGGTCCGGTGCTTCTCGACCGCAGACCGACTTCAAAACACGAAGCGTTCCGGCTGCTTGACGTTCCTGAGCGGCGGGATGCTGGTTTCGAAAAGACCCACCGAATTGAATGCTCCGGCGGCCACCCTGTTGACCAGCGTTGCCGTCATCACCGGTTCCTCCCCGACGACCGCGAGCAGCCGCCCGCCGACAGCGAGCTGGTGCTGGAAGGACTCCGGCAACACCGGTACCGAACCGGTCAGCAAAATGGCGTCGTAAGGCGCGAGCGCCGGCCAGCCTTCGGCCGCGTCGCCGATGATGAGCTGCGCATTCCTGATTCCATGCCCCGCAAGTTTGCGCGCGGCGGACTGGCTGAACTCGGCAAGTCGTTCCACGCTCACCACCTGGCCGCCCAGTTTCGACAGCAGCGCGGTGACATGACCGCTGCCGGTTCCGACCTCGAGGATCTTGTCGGTCGTGCGGATGCCCAGTTCCTGCAGCATGCGCGCTTCGACTTTGGGAGCGAGCATGACTTCCCCGTGACCCAGCGGGATTTCCATGTCGGCAAAGGCCAGTGCGCGGTACTTCTCGGGAACGAACTCTTCGCGCTTGATCGTCAACAGCAGATCCAGAACGGTCTGATCCAGCACTTCCCATGGACGGATCTGGCTCTCGACCATGTTCAAGCGCGCTTGTTCCAGATTCATGACTGCTGCTCGTGCTTCGAAGTTTTTTGAAGGCTTGCAATTATCACACAATTCAATTAGCGTCAGTTATTGCGTTGGGGGTCCTCCGGACCATTCGTTTTCGCAGACGCGTAGTGCACGTTGATGCGAAAACGAGTGGCCGGTTGGTGAGAAAAACCCTTCGAACCTGTACGGGTAATGCCGATGCAGGGAAGCGCCCCGAGTCTTATTCCTCGCGCTTCCTTTTCTTTGCCAGTTTTGTGGAGCGCGCCATGAATGCCAATCCCAAGTTTCTGAACGCCACGGCCCACGTCGACGAGGCCGCGATCAAGCCTTTGCCGAGTTCACGTAAGGTGTACGTGCCGGGTTCACGCGCGGACATCCGCGTGCCGATGCGCGAAATCAGCCAGAGCGACACGCCGGCAAGTTTCGGCGCCGAGCACAACCCTCCGATCTTCGTTTACGACACCTCCGGGCCCTACACCGACCCCGGCGCCGCCATCGACATCCGCAACGGTTTGCGGCCGCTTCGGGAAGAATGGATCGCGGAGCGCAACGATACCGAAACGCTGGCCGGACCGTCATCGATTTTCGGACGCGTACGCCTGCAGGATCCGGCGCTGGCGCAGATGCGCTTCAACCTGAAGCGCGCACCGCGACGCGCAAAGTCCGGCATGAACGTGACCCAGATGCACTATGCGCGCCGCGGCATGGTCACGCCCGAAATGGAGTTCATCGCCATCCGCGAGAACCAGCGCCGCGATCAGCTTTCGGATCTGATGACGCGGCAGCATCCGGGAGAGTCCTTCGGCGCCGCGCTGCCGAAATTGATCACGCCGGAGTTCTTGCGCGACGAGGTGGCGCGCGGGCGCGCCATCATTCCCACGAACATCAACCATCCGGAGTCCGAGCCGATGATCATCGGCCGCAATTTCCTGGTGAAGATCAACGCCAATATCGGCAACTCAGCGCTCGGGTCCAGCATCCAGGAAGAAGTCGAGAAGATGACCTGGGCGATCCGCTGGGGCGGCGATACGGTGATGGATCTTTCGACCGGCAAGCACATCCACGAGACCCGGGAGTGGATCATCCGCAATGCGCCGGTTCCGATCGGCACCGTGCCGATCTACCAGGCGCTGGAGAAAGTGGACGGCAAGGCCGAGGAACTGACGTGGGAGATTTTCCGCGACACGCTCATCGAGCAGGCCGAACAGGGCGTGGACTACTTCACCATTCATGCCGGCGTGCGGCTTGCCTACGTCCCGCTGACCGCGAAGCGCATGACCGGCATCGTCTCGCGCGGCGGTTCGATCCTCGCCAAGTGGTGCCTTGCGCATCACCAGGAGAATTTCCTCTACACCCGGTTCGAGGACATTTGCGAGATCATGAAGGCCTACGACGTGTCCTTCTCGCTCGGGGACGGGCTGCGCCCCGGCTCGATCCACGACGCCAACGACGAAGCGCAGCTCGGCGAACTCAAGACGCTGGGTGAACTCACCGAGGTCGCCTGGAAGCACCACGTGCAGGTCATGATCGAGGGCCCCGGCCACGTGCCCATGCACCTGATCAAGGAGAACATGGACCTGCAGTTGAAGCTGTGCCACGAGGCGCCGTTCTACACGCTCGGACCGCTTACCACCGACATCGCTCCCGGTTACGATCACATCACGTCGGCGATCGGCGCGGCGATGATCGGCTGGTACGGCACCGCGATGCTGTGTTACGTGACGCCCAAGGAACATCTGGGCTTGCCCGACAAGGACGACGTCAAGGACGGCATCATCGCTTACAAGATAGCGGCGCACGCGGCAGATCTGGCCAAAGGCCACCCGGGCGCACAGGTCCGCGACAATGCGCTGTCCAAGGCCCGCTTCGAGTTCCGCTGGGACGACCAGTTCAACCTCGGGCTCGACCCGGACAAAGCGAAGCAGTTTCACGACGAGACGCTCCCTCAGGAAGGCGCCAAACTCGCGCATTTCTGTTCGATGTGCGGCCCGCACTTCTGCTCGATGAAGATCACCCAGGATGTGCGTGACTACGCCGCAAGCCAGGGCGTATCCGAATCCGAGGCCTTGCAGAAGGGGATGAAGGAGAAGGCGGCCGAGTTCGTCAGTGCAGGCGCCGAGATTTATCGTCGCGCCTGACACCAACCCGCCGAGCGTCAAGACCGTGGCCGCGTCGGTGCTGACGATTGCGGCCGGCGTGTTCGTCGGGTTGTCGATCTTTCTGTACTTCGTCCAGGACCGCCTGATCTTCTTCAGGCAGCCGCTTGATCCGGGGAGGCGCGATTCGGTACTGCAGCGCTTTCCCAATGTCGAGGAAGTCAACCTCGTCGCGGAAGACGGCACGCGTCTGCACGGTTTTCTTTCCAAACCTCCGGCCGTTGCCGGCACGAAGTTTCCGCTGGTCATTTATTT
>JBGQGT010000266.1:0-3474 GCA_041497595.1 Gammaproteobacteria bacterium | reverse complement strand
GAGCCGCAAATGCCCAGTCCGCATCCGAACTTGGTACCCGTGAGTCTCAGGTCCTCGCGGATGACCCACATGAGCGGCGTATCAGGCGGCGAATCGGTGAAGTAACTTTGACCGTTAATGCTGAGTGTTGGCATGGCTGCGAGACCTCCTTGCACGGGTTGCAATGACGAAAACGGCCCAATCGAAGATCTCTCGGGCCAATCTAGAGCGGAACGCCCGCGGGCCGGTACGGTCGCGCGAATGTTCACCCATTCGTGAAGCGAAGACCCATCGAGGGATCGATTGCTCCGCCTCAATGCCCGTCCGCGCATATGCGAGCGCGACAGGGCGAAAGTTCATATCGAACCAGATCATTTTAACGGCAGGCGCTGGCCCGCCATGAAGTTGCTTAAGGAGGCCTCGGCGCTGAAGGCGGCCAACGAGCTAAACGACGAACAGGCCGCCGCCAGGAAATGGAGCGGCTGGATCAGCATCTCCGATTGGCCGCGCGCAAGTTCGGCGGCCATCCGGTGCTGCACGAACTCCTGCTCCAGCGCACCGTTGGTTTCCTCCAGCGTGCGCTGGCGCTCCGCGTCATCCAACTGGCGACGGCCCGTCCGGCGCTTCTACCGTCGGCTATCGACTGATCCAGTTCCACGTTTTGTCCCCCCTTCAATCCGGAACGCCCCGCACCTGCCTCAGATCGATTATGCACGCACCTTTGGCACAACTGCCATCGCTACCAAGGCAGAATCGGGTGGCCGTACGAGACGATTCAGCCTCACTGCTTCTTCAGCCGTCTGGCGAACTTCTCCCTGAACTTGGCCACCTTCGGCGCCACTACGTAGTGGCAGTACGGCTGGTTCGGATTGTTCTGAAAGTATTCCTGGTGATAGCGCTCGGCAATGTAGAACGGCCCGGCCGGCACGACTTCGGTGACGATCGCATCCGCAAAAGCCTTTTCCCGGGCAAGTTCGCCTATGATTTTTTCCGCCGCGCTTTTCTGTTCCGGCGTGTGGTAGAAAATCGCCGACCGGTACTGGCTGCCGACGTCGTTGCCCTGGCGGTTGAGCGTGGTCGGATCGTGGATCACGAAGAAGACTTCCAGCAGGTCGCGGTAGCTGAGCACCTTCGGGTCGAAAGTAACGCGCACCACCTCTGCGTGTCCGGTGTCGCCGTTGCACACCGCTTCGTAGGTCGGACTGGGTCGCTGTCCGCCAATGTAACCGGACTCCACGCTGTCCACGCCCTGCAGCCGGTCGTACACCGCCTCCAGGCACCAGAAGCACCCGCCCGCCAGCGTCGCAATTTCCTTACCCTGCCGAGCCTGTTCCATGACCGACCTCCACGATTACTCTACTAACAGTGTAGCGGCATCGCGATTGGTCGAGGGCAGTCGTTGGGCCCTGGGGAAGCTCTGATGACGGTCAACGGGTAAAATCCTGTGAACACGGTGAAACCGGCGAGCAATGATCGGGCTGCTGCAGCGGGTCAGCGAAGCGCACGTGGACGTGGACGGCAAGACGATCGGCGCGATCGGCCCTGGGCTGATGGTGATGGTCTGCGCCGAGCGCGGCGACACCGTGACCGAGGCGGAACGTCTGCTGGAGCGGCTGCTCGACTATCGCGTGTTTGCCGATGCCGCAGGCAAGATGAATTTGAGCCTGAGGGATGTGGCGGGCGGGCTGCTGCTGGTACCGCAGTTTACGCTGGCGGCCGACACCGGCACGGGCACACGCCCCAGCTTCACTCCGGCCGCCCCGCCCGATGAGGGCAGGCGGCTGTTCGACCATATGCTGGCGCGCGCCCGCCGCGCACATTCCCCGGTTGCGGCCGGCGAATTCGGCGCCATGATGAAAGTGTCTCTGATAAACGACGGTCCGGTCACGCTGTGGCTGCAGGTGCACGCGCGATCCGGCCGCGCCGGGAAGGCTGCGCCCAGGCAATGAAAGGAAACGCTTGCGTCGAGGCACGCACACGCTCTCCGAAACGGGTGGGCGCCGCAGCGCCCGTGAGACAATATCGAGCTCACTGACAACCCTTGCGCCCGACCGGCGCAACGATGCCAGATGTCAATGCATTCCAACCACGAGTTGCCCGCCCCGCGCGTGCTGCTGGTAGACGATTCCCCCGACGACCGCCTGCTGATGTCGCTCTATCTCAGGCACTCGGGGGTGGAGATCCTCACCGCCAGCAATGGCGAGGAGGCGCTGCAGATTACCGCGGCGAAATTACCGGAGCTGGTGGTGCTTGACCTGATGATGCAGGGCATGTCCGGTTTCGAAGTCTGCAAGCGCATCAAGTCCAATCCCGCAACCGCGTTGACTCCGGTGGTCTTCCTCACCTCTATCGACAACCGCGAAGACCGCATCAAGGGATTGCAGGCCGGCGCCGACGATTTCTTTTCCAAGCCGGTACAACGCGACGAGTTCCTGGTACGGGTCAAGTCGCTGCTTGCGACCCATCAGGCGCGCA
Source organism: Gammaproteobacteria bacterium (assembly GCA_041497595.1). Classification (GTDB taxonomy): domain Bacteria; phylum Pseudomonadota; class Gammaproteobacteria; order Burkholderiales; family JACQAP01; genus JACQAP01. The sequence continues at coordinate 1,020 of JBGQGT010000266.1, read as the reverse complement.
AGCAGGACGCAGCCGCGAGGCAGGCGATGGAAGCCGGTGCGCCGGAAACGCCGCAAGGTTTCGAACGCAACGTGCCGCGCAGGCTGATGGACAGGATCCTCGCCACGCCAGAGGTCAACGGCCACGCGCCGGGGGGCTATCAGTCCCGTTTCGATGCCGTGATCCTGTTTGCCGACTTGCGCGGGTTCACCCGCATGGCCGAGCAACTTGCGCCGACGCAGGTCGTGCCGCTGCTGAACCAATATTTCTCGCTGCTCACCGAAGTTGCCTATCGCTACGAGGGCGTGATCTTCAACATGGCCGGGGACAGCCTGCTGGTCGGTTTCGGGGTTCCGTTCGAACAGCCGGATGCCGCCGAGCGCGCGATCAAGTGCGGCTACGACATGCTCTCCGCCTTCGAGACTCTTTCGTCCGAGTGGCATACGAAATACGGCCTCGAAACCGGGCTGGGCATAGGCGTCAACAAAGGCGAGGTGGTGGCCGGCAACGTCGGCTCGCCCGCGTACATGAGCTTCACCATCATCGGCGATGCGGTGAACATCGCTTCGCGGCTGATGCAGCGGGCGCGGGCCGGTGAACTGCTGCTTTCTGACCGGGTCATGGAAGCGCTGCAGGCGGCGCGTGTCGCAGTGGATGCGATTTCGCTGCCGGCGCTGACGTTGCGGGGCCGATCCGAGCCGATCGGCCTGTACTGCATCCCTTTCAAGGGCCGCATAGACACACGCTGATGGCTGCAGGACGGCGATGACGCTGATCGATACCGCGCTCGCCTAGGCGCCACCCTCGAACGGCCCCTTGGCAGCGAGCTTCGAGTGATATGGCAGAATACGCAGAACCTAGTGTCCTGTTCCGCTAACAGGCTGTTGAAATTCGATTCATTGTGGATGGGCGAATCTTTCTTGACCTCACAGGACGCGCCACAAGCGATTCTTTCTATGCCGGGAGGGGTCGAAGGACCCCCAAAATGACGCGTTTTGAGCGTCGCAATTCGTTTTTCAACAGCCTGCTAATTCGTGGAAT
>JBGQGT010000265.1:0-3487 GCA_041497595.1 Gammaproteobacteria bacterium | reverse complement strand
TTGAGCGCGATTTCGACGGCCGCGGAACCGCTGTCCGCGTAGAAGCAGCGGCTGAGTCCTTTCGGAGCGATCTGTGTCAGTCTTTCAGAGAGCTGCACGACCGGCTCGTGCGTGAAACCCGCGAGGATCACGTGTTCGAGATTTTGCAGCTGATCGGCGACGGCGGCGTTGATGCGCGGGTTGGCGTGGCCGAACAGGTTGACCCACCACGAACTGATGGCGTCGAGATAGCGTTTGCCGTCGAAGTCCTCGAGCCACACGCCCTGGCCGCGGCGAATCGGGATGAGCGGCAGGGTTTCATGGTCGCGCATCTGCGTGCACGGATGCCAAACCACGCGCAGGTCTCGTTGCGTCAGGGAGTCGTTATCCATAGACTGGATGATGATACAGGGCGAGTTGCCTCGTGTTAATGAAGGTTTTTGCGGAGAATTTGTCATGGCGCGTACTGAAACCCCGGTGTGTGACTTCGGCCGGCCGGCCCCGGATTTTCGCCTGAAGGGGGTGGACGGGAAAACCTGGACGCTGAACCAGGCTCGCGGAAGCAACGGCCTGCTGGTGATGTTTATCTGCAATCACTGTCCCTACGTGAAATCCGTGCGCGACCGCATCATCCGCGATGCGCGCGAGTTGAAAGACCTCGGCATCAACTCGGTGGCGATCATGTCCAACGACCCCACGGATTATGCCGAAGACTCCTTCGACAACATGAAAAAGGTGGCGCAAGAACTCAAGTTCCCGTTTCCCTATCTGTACGACGAGTCCCAGGGTGTGGCCAAGGCCTACGGCGCGGTGTGCACGCCGGATTTCTTCGGTTACAACAAGGATCTCGAACTCCAGTACCGCGGCCGTCTGGACGAGTCGCGCAAGGACACGGTGCCGGATGCGCGGCGCGACCTGTTCGAAGCCATGAAACAGGTGGCACAGACCGGGCAGGGGCCGAAGGATCAGATTCCAAGCATGGGCTGCTCGATCAAGTGGAAGCAGGAATAGCGGACCGGGGACGCATGATCGTCGAGGAGACTTTCTACCGTTCGCCTGAGTTGTCCCGCGAACCGCGCACGTTGCCGGCCGAGACTTACAATCTCGCGCACTTGCTGCTGAACCGGGCATCCACCGGCTGCCTGTTCGTGCCGTTGCGCGGCATGCAGTTTCTCGCGGTGCTGGATGCGGAGGAGTTTATCTTCGTGGACCGGGAAGGCCGGCGGATGATCGAACTCGCCTGGCAGCACTTTGCACCGCAGGCGCGCCACGCCCTCGATGAACCGGTCTCCTATGAAGCGGTGTATTACTCGCCGGCGGGCGCGGAGGTCATGCGCCGGGTGCAGGGCGAATTCCACAAGGCGTTGCGCGAGGTGGAACAGAAAATCGTGCCTCCAGGCGCAGCGCGTGTGATCAAGCTGATGGGCGGCAACCGCTGATGCTTCCCGATCTGACATTACTTCAGAACATCGTGCGCACGGCGGCGCGCGAAGAGCTGTTGCCGCGGTTTGCCGATGTCATACGCCACATCAAGCATGACGGCAGCATGGTGACCGAAGCCGACGTGGCCATGCAGCAGCGACTGAAATCCGATCTCGCGCGCCATTGGCCGGAATACGATTTTCTGGGCGAGGAGATGGCGGGACACGAGCATGAGCAGCTCACGGGCAACGCGGGCAAGGGCTTGTGGTGCGTGGATCCCCTCGATGGCACCAGCAATTTCGCCACCGGCATTCCGTATTTCGCCGTGTCGCTGGCGCTGCTCGTCGACGGGAAGCAGGAACTCGCCCTGGTTTACGATCCGGTGCGCGACGAATGTTTCATGGCGCGCCGCGGGAAAGGCGCGTGGCTCAACGACATCGTGCTCGGTGCGCATGAGCCGATCCCGCCGGAGGCGATACGCCGTTGCATTGCCTGCGTGGATTTCAAGCGCCTCGCCCCGTTGCTGGCCGCCCGCTTGGGTGCGCAGCCGCCCTACGGTTCGCAGCGCAATTTCGGCGCAAGCAGCCTCGAGTGGTGCTGGCTCGCGGACGGACGCTTTCATCTGTATCTGCACGGCGGGCAGAAGCTGTGGGACTACGCCGGCGGCAGTCTGATCCTGGCGGAGGCCGGCGGCCATGCCTGCACGCTGGAAGACGAAGCAGTGTTCAGCTACGGTCTCGCGCCACGTTCGGTAGTGGCCGCGGCGACGCCGGCGCTGTTTTCGGAATGGAAGGCCTGGATCGACCGGAACCGCACGCCAAGCCAAACCTGATCCCGGAGAGATTTCCCCTGGAAATCGTAAGTTGCCTATTTATCTCACAAAGTCTTGTTTATGGGCGGATAACGGATTGCCGCGGGACGTTCGGCTTGCCCTAAAACCGGGTGTGAGCGAAAATGCGCGCGGTTTGATGAGCCTCTAACCAAGGCGGATTGCCGAGCCGTACAAAAGGGAAATGGCAATCCCATAGACAAGCATCAGCTGGCGACACCGGATTCCGTTCTCTTTGGCGACTGACCGAACATCTTCGCCAAGGGATGTTTCGTTATTGGCCCATTGCGCACAACGATGGACGCGGACCGGAAAGTCGGCGGTTTCGGGTTCTGCCGGTTTTCAAGCATTGAGGATTTATCCATGACAGCAAAAATCCACGCCCACAAGGCGGGCGAAGGCAAGGCATTAACCAATCGGCGCGAGCTGGCGAACGCCATCCGCGCGCTCGCGATGGACGCGGTGCAGAAGGCGAACTCCGGACATCCCGGGGCTCCCATGGGCATGGCCGACATCGCCGAGGTGCTGTGGAACGATTTCCTCAAGCACAACCCGAAGAATCCGAAGTGGATGGATCGCGACCGCTTCGTGCTGTCGAACGGCCACGGTTCGATGCTCATCTATTCGCTGCTGCATCTCACCGGCTACGACCTGCCGATGGAAGAGCTCAAGAACTTCCGCCAGTTGCATTCCAAGACCCCGGGCCATCCGGAGTACGGCTATGCCCCGGGCATCGAGACCACCACCGGTCCGCTCGGCCAGGGCATCACCAATGCCGTGGGCATGGCGCTCGCCGAGAAGGTATTGGCCGGTCAGTTCAACCGCGACGGCCATCACATCGTCGATCACTATACTTATGTATTCCTCGGCGACGGCTGCCTGATGGAAGGCATCTCGCACGAGTCCTGCTCGCTCGCCGGCACGCTCGGCCTCGGCAAACTGATTGCGTTTTACGACGACAACGGCATCTCGATCGACGGCCACGTCGAGGGCTGGTTCACCGACAACACGCCGAAGCGGTTCGAGGCCTACGGCTGGCACGTGGTGCGCGACGTCGACGGCCATGACTCCGAGGCCATCCGCAAGGCGATCCTCGAGGCGCGTTCGGTGAATGACAAGCCGTCGATGATCTGCTGCAAGACCGTGATCGGCTATGGTGCGCCCAACCTCTGCGGTTCGCACGACTGCCACGGCGCCCCGCTTGGCGCCGACGAGATCAAAGCCACGCGCGAAAACCTCGGCTGGAAGCACGATCCG
>JBGQGT010000264.1:0-3509 GCA_041497595.1 Gammaproteobacteria bacterium | reverse complement strand
GCACGCCAGCCCTTCGGTGCGCCGCTTCGCGCGCGAGCTGGGCGTCGATCTCGCCCGCGTCAAAGGCAGCGGCCCGAAGGAGCGCATCCTCAAGGAAGACATCGCCAACTTCGTGAAGAACGCGCTGGCGCAACCGGCCGGCGCCTCCGGCAGTGCCGCCATGGCATTGGGACTCCCGGCCTGGCCGCAGGTGGACTTTGCGAAGTTCGGCCCGGTCGAAACCCAGCCCATGTCGCGGATCAAGAAGATTTCCGGCCCGGTCCTGCATCGCAACTGGGTGCACATCCCGCACGTGACCCAGAACGACGAAGCCGACATCACCGAGCTCGAGGCCTTCCGCAAAAGCATGGCCGAGGAGGCGCAGAAGCAGGGCGTCAAGTTGACGCCGCTCGCGCTGATCATGAAAGCGGTGGTGGCCGCGCTCAAGGTCCACCCGGAGTTCAATTCCTCGATCGCGCCCTCCGGCGACGCGCTGATCCTCAAGCGTTACTACCATATCGGTGTTGCCGTGGACACGCCCGGCGGTCTGGTGGTGCCGGTGGTCCGCGACGTGGACCAGAAGGGCGTGCTGCAACTGGCGAAGGAACTGGGTGAAGTAAGCGCCAGGGCGCGCGATGGCAAGCTCGGGCCCGCGGACATGCAGGGCGGCACCTTCTCGATATCCAGCCTGGGCGGAATCGGCGGCACGCACTTCACGCCGATCATCAACGCCCCCGAAGTCGCCATCCTCGGCGTATCGAAATCGACAACCAAACCGGTGTGGAAGGACGGCCAGTTCGTGCCGCGGCTGATGCTGCCGCTGTCGCTGTCCTACGATCACCGTGCAGTCGACGGCGCGCAGGGAGCAAGGTTCATTACCTACCTCAACAGCGTGTTGTCGGACATCCGCCGGGTGCTGCTATAAATCAATACAAGAGGATGAAGGCGAAAACGGAGCCGAGCGACGTTTCGGTGCAGACTTATTTGCAGAGCAGGTTAGTCGGAACCAAAGGCGGAAGTATGGTGCGCGCTGCGCGCACGCGGTGCCTCGCCTTTACTTCATCCTTCATCCTTCATCCTTTATCTTTGCTTTCCGGAGCAAGCCGCAATTGAGCGGGTTCGCTCCAATCGGTCTCCTCGGCGGAACGTTCGACCCCATCCATTTCGGGCATCTGCGGATGGCGCAGGAACTTGCGGACGCGCTCGGCCTGGCACGCGTGCGCTTCATCCCCACCGGCACCCCGCCGCACCGCGACTCGCCAAAGGTGAGCGGCGCGCACCGCCTGCAGATGGTGCGCATCGCGATCGCCGGCAATCCCCTGTTCGAAGCGGACGACCGGGAAATCCGCCGCGAGGGCATCAGCTACACCTACGATACCTTGACCGAATTGCGCGACGAGCTGGGACAGCGCCCGCTCTGCTTGCTGATGGGTGCGGATGCATTTGCCGCGCTGACCACCTGGCACCGCTGGCAGGAGCTGTTCGACCTCGCCCACGTGGTGATCGCGCATCGCCCGGGGTTTCGGCTGCAGGAACTGCAGGCCGCGCTACCCGCGCCGCTGCGAAAAATCTACCTGCGGCGCCTGGCTGGCGCACCCGGCATGCCGCGCGCAAACGCCGGGTCGATTGTTACCCGCGAAATCACAGCGCTCGACATCTCGGCCACCCACGTCCGCGCCATGCTGGCGCAGGGCTTCAGCCCGCGCTATCTGGCCCCGGATAGCGTTCTGGAATACATTGACCACAACCACCTTTACAAGGATCGCGATGCACGTTGAAGCCATCAAGCAGGCCGTCGTCGAAGCGCTCGAGGAAATCAAGGCAGCCGATATCACGGTGCTGGATGTAAGGCAGATGACCTCGCTGTTCGACTACATGATCGTCGCCAGCGCCGGATCGACCCGACAGACCAGGGCGCTGGCGAACAACGTGCAGGACAAGCTCAGGCAGATCGGCGCGCGCGTCCTCGGTGTTGAAGGCGAGCAGACGGGCGAGTGGGTGCTGGTGGACCTCGGCGAGATCATCGTCCACGTGATGCAGCCGGCGGTGCGCGCCTACTACAACCTCGAGCAGCTGTGGGGCGGAACGCCGCCCTCCCCGCACCCGACCAATTGGCGAAACGCGCCCGGAGCCGAACCATCACGCGCGCTGTAACCGACGGGACGCCGCCCGTCTTGTGAAGCTGCACGTCATCACCGTAGGGCATAAGCCGCCCGACTGGGTGGCGGCGGGGTTCGAAGAGTATGCCCGCCGCATGCCGCGATCCGCACGCATCGATCTCACCGAGATCAAGCCCACCCCCCGCAGCCGCCAGACCCCCTCCGAAGCCTCGGTTGCCCGGGTCCTTGCCGAAGAGAAATCCCGCATTCTCGCGGCCATTCCCTCCGGCTGTGTAAAAATAGCGCTCGACGAACGCGGAAAGCAGCTCTCCACCGCCGAACTGGCCCGCAGGCTGGACGGCTGGATGCAGGGAGGGCGCGATGTCGCGTTCGTGATCGGCAGCGCGGACGGGCTGGATCGGGACCTTAAGGCGGGCGCCGATCTCCTGCTGTCGCTATGGGCAATGACGCTCCCGCACGCGCTCGTACGCGTGCTGCTTGCCGAGCAGCTCTACCGCGCGGTTTCGCTGATCCAGAACCACCCGTACCATCGCGATTGACAGCGCCGCACCCGGCGCCAACCGATAACGAGATCTCGAAAACAGCAACCGTGCCGTCGCTGGAAAAACACATCTACCTTGCCTCGCGCAGCGCGCGGCGCCGCGATCTGCTCAAGCAGATGGGCGTGAACTTCGAATTGCTGCTGCTGCGCGAAGGTGCCGGACGGGACGCGGATTTCAACGAGTCCGAGCTTCCGGGGGAAACGCCGCGCGAGTACGTGGTGCGGGTGGCGCGCCTCAAGGCCGAGGCGGGCTGGCTGCGCCTGGAGCAGCGCCGTCTGATGCGCCATCCGGTGCTTGCCGCCGACACCACGGTCGCCCTGGGCGACACCATCCTCGCCAAACCCAAGGACCGCGAGGACGCGGTCGCCATGCTGAAGCAGCTTTCCGGAACCGTTCACCACGTCTATACCGCCATGGCGATCAAGTTTTACGACTCGCTGCAGGAAGCGCTTTCGGTGACCGAGGTGCGCTTCCGCGAACTCTCCGACGACGAAATCCGGCGTTACGTCGCTACCGGGGAGCCGCTGGACAAGGCCGGTGCTTACGGCATCCAGGGCAAGGCATCGATATTCATCGAGTCCATCAACGGCAGCTACACCGGCGTGGTCGGCCTGCCGGTTTTCGAAACCGCGCGCCTGCTGGGCCACTTCGGCTTCCAGCTCCTGTGAACGAAGAAATCCTGATCAACGTGACGCCGCAGGAGACGCGCGTTGCGGTGATGCGGCAGGGCGTGGTCCAGGAACTGCACGTCGAGCGCAGCGGCAGCCGCGGCCTGGTCGGCAACATCTACCTCGGCGACGTAAGCCGGGTGCTGCCGGGAATGCAGTCGGCTTTCATCCAGATCGGGCTGGACCGCGCGGCGTTCCTG
>JBGQGT010000263.1:0-3516 GCA_041497595.1 Gammaproteobacteria bacterium | reverse complement strand
GACCGGACCATAACTCTCACCGGTTGCAGCGCCTGTCGCAGCGCTGCTGCGGGAGGTGCTGTTGATATTCGATTCGGTGAGGAAGGTCGCCATCGGACCACCGATGGTTTCCACCGGCGCCGACGGGGCGGGCTCGGCGGCTGCGGGCGCTTCCGGCACGGCAGAAGCTTCCACGGCAGGAGCTTCCGCAGCTGGGGCCTCGTGGGAAGGAGCCTCCGCGGCGGGCGCCTTTGCCGGCGGTTCGGCAATCGGCTCGGGCTGCGGCTCCGGCTTGGGCGGGGAAGCGCGTACTTCGGCCTCGGCGGCCTTCTGTCGGGCGCGTTCGGCGATCAGCGATGGGGGATCGAGCAGAGCGGTGAACTCGCGGCTGATCCTCCCCGAAGACCAGGACAATTCCACCAGCAAATCGAGGAAGGGCTCGTTGACCGCCTGAGTCGATGTCAGCCGTACGTAGGGCTCACCGTTCGCGCGTTTTTCGATGCTGACCTTGGCGTTGTCGAGCACCGTCGCGTAAACCAACCCGGCACGACCGAACGCCTCCTGACTGGCGAGACGCGCAGCGAGCGAACCGATTTCTTTTTTCTCGGCGAATAGCTCGATCTCCGCGTTGAGCGGTTCACCGAGCGCCGATATGACGTTGAGCTTGCCTAGACCTGCTCCGTGCGCTACTGCAGAGACAGCGAGCAACGACGCGGCGAGAATCCATGCACGCAGAGACGTTATGCCCAAAGCGCCCACCCTGATCGTTATTGTATGAAGGGTAATTAAAATAACATCATGGATTTAGAGATGCAAGCTCAACGTTCTTCTTACATTCTCCGGTAACCCGAGACTTTCTCGATCAATTTTGCGGTATTCCCCGTGGACAAACCGAAGTACACCGTTACTATTCGAGGAGGATTCGCAGCATGCGACGCAGCGGTTCTGCCGCGCCCCACAGCAATTGGTCGCCCACGGTAAACGCAGCGAGGTACTCGCCACCCATCGGCAGTTTGCGCAAGCGCCCTATCGGCACCGTGAGCGTGCCGGTGACCGCCGCCGGCGTCAACTCCCGAATCGAGGCCTCACGCTGATTGGGCACCACCTTCACCCACTTATTGGCTGATGCCAGCAGGCCTTCGATTTCGTCAAGCGGCAGGTTCTTCGTCAGCTTGATGGTGAGCGCCTGGCTGTGGCAGCGCATGGCGCCGATACGCACGCACACGCCGTCGATCGGAACCGGATTCGATTCGCGTCCCAGGATCTTGTTGCCTTCCGCCTGCGCTTTCCATTCCTCGCGGCTCTGACCGTTGCCGAGATCCTTGTCGATCCACGGTATCAGGCTGCCTGCCAACGGCAGCCCGAAATGCTCGTTCGGCAATCCGCGGCTGCGCAGCGCGTCGCTCACCTTGCGGTCGATTTCCAGAATCGAGGAGGCCGGATCTTCGAGCAGCGATCTTGCGGCGCCATGGATGTAGCCCATCTGCGACACCAGTTCGCGCATGTTCTGGGCGCCGGCGCCGGAGGCAGACTGATAAGTCATTGCCGTCATCCACTCCACCACCCCGGCCTTGAACAGTCCGTGCGTGCCCATCAACATCAGGCTGACGGTGCAGTTGCCGCCGATGTAATTCCGGACACCCTGCGCAAGCGCCTTTCTGATCACGTCGAGATTGACCGGATCGAGGATGATCACGGCATCCTCCCGCATGCGCAGCGCCGAGGCGGCATCGATCCAGTATCCGTTCCAGCCGTCGGCGCGCAACTTCGGGTAGATGTCGTTGGTGTATTCGCCGCCCTGGCAGGAAACGATCACCTGCATTGCTTTGAGTTCCTTCAGGTCGGCGGCGTGCCTGAGCGGCGGCACGTCCTTGCCGATATCCGGGCCCCTGGCTCCGGGTTGCGAGGTAGAGAAGAAAACCGGATCGATGTGATCGAAATCGCGCTCCTCGCGCATGCGCTGCATCAGCACCGACCCAACCATGCCGCGCCAGCCGACCAGCCCCACTCGCCTGATCGCGGCATTTGTTCCGGCGCGGCGCGCGGAAATCAACGCCGCTTCACTTGCATTCATTGCCAATCCCTCCTGTCATGTCTGCAGCGCCGCCACCACGGCATCGCCCATTTCTTCGGTCCCGACCTTCCTGGTCCCGGCTTCGTGGATGTCGGCAGTCCGATAGCCCTGCTTGAGCACGCGCCTGACCGCGGCCTCGATGCGTGCGGCGAGCGCCTCCTGGTTGAAGGTATAGCGCATCATCATCGCGGCCGAAAGGATGGTGGCGAGCGGATTGGCGATGCCCTTCCCGGCGATATCGGGCGCGGAGCCATGGATCGGCTCGTAGAGTCCCCTGCCGCGCGCGTCGAGCGCCGCCGAGGGCAGCATACCGATCGAGCCGGTAAGCATGGATGCCTCGTCCGACAGGATGTCGCCGAACAGGTTGCCGGTGACGATGACGTCGAACTGCTTCGGGTTGCGCACCAGCTGCATCGCGCAGTTGTCGACGTACATGTGCGAGAGCTCGACGTCGCCGTAGTTCTTTGATTCCTGAATGACCACTTCGCGCCAGAGCTGGGAGGTTTCGAGCACGTTCGCCTTGTCCACCGAGCAAACGCGCCCGGCACGCTTGCGCGCCGCCTCGAACGCCACCTTTGCGATCCTGCGGATCTCCGGCTCGCTGTAGCGCATGGTGTCGAAGCCTTCGCGCGCGCCGTTCACCTCCCGGATGCCGCGCGGCGCGCCGAAGTAGATGTCGCCGGTAAGCTCGCGCACGATCAGCAGGTCGAGCCCGGAGACCACCTCGGCCTTGAGCGTCGACGCCGCAGCGAGCTCGGGATGCACGCGCGCCGGGCGCAAGTTGGCGAACAGATCCAATTCCTTGCGCAGCCCGAGAATCGCCTGCTCCGGGCGCTTGGCGCGCGGCAGGCTTTCGTAGCGCGGATCGCCGACGGCGCCGAACAGGATCGCGTCCGCGTTTTTTGCGAGTTTCAAGGTCGCAGGGGGAAGCGGATCGCCCGCCGACTCGTAGCCAGCGCCGCCGACCGGCGCCTGTTGCATTTCCAGCCCGAGGTTGAGGCGATGCAGAACCTTCGTCGCCTGCGCAATGATCTCCGGCCCGATGCCGTCACCGGGCAGAACGGCGACTCTCATCTCAGAAATACCAGGGAAACTGCGCTTTGCGGCGCGCTTCGAAGGCGCGGATCTCGTCGGCGTGGCGCAGCGTGAGCCCGATCTCGTCGAGCCCGTTCAGCAGGCAGTACTTGCGGGACGGGTCGACCTCGAAGCGCAGGGCGCTTGAATGATCCTGGGTCGACACTGTTTGCTGCGCGAGATCGACGCTCAGCCTGAAACCGGGGAACGCCGCGCACTCGTAGAACAGCCGGTCGACCTCGGCCTCGGTCAGCACCACCGGCAGCAGCCCGTTCTTGAAGCAGTTGTTGAAGAAGATGTCGGCGAACGAGGGCGCGACGATGCAGCGAAAGCCCCCCTCCATCAGCGCCCAGGGCGCGTGCTCGCGCGACGAGCCGCAGCCGAAATTC
>JBGQGT010000262.1:0-3585 GCA_041497595.1 Gammaproteobacteria bacterium | reverse complement strand
CTCCTGGGCCGGGACCGATGAGGCCAGCAGGCAGCCGGCAGCCAGCGCCGACGCTGTCAAAAGGCGTTTGAACATCGCTCTCCTCCAATGCAAATGATGCGAATAAACGGGTTCGCCGCAACCGTCTAAACTATCGTCCTGCGTCCGCGGTTGACCGGCACGCGACTTTGCCGGTGGATTTGCCACTCTACAACAATCCGGAAATAGCCTATGACCCCCCGTAACGTCCCGCCGTTTCGCGCCGACCACGTCGGCAGCTTTCTTCGCCCCAAGGAACTGCTGGAGGCTCGCGACCGGTTCAAACAGGGTGCCCTGTCGAAGGCGGACCTGCGCGCGGTCGAGGACCGCGCAATCCGCGACATCGTGCGCTTCCAGGAGGATCTCGGGCTCCAGGGCATTACCGACGGCGAGTTCCGGCGCACCTATTTTCATATCGACTTTCTGGAGCAGCTTGACGGCGTCGAGACGCGCGGGGGCATCGCGGCGAGCTTTCACAGCGCCGCTGGCGAGGTGAACTTCGCTCCGCCGGTGATGCACGTCACCGGCAAGCTTCGCCACGCACGGCCGATCCAGTTGGAGGACTTCAAGTTCCTCAAGTCGGTTACAGGGCGCATACCGAAAGTGACGATTCCATCGCCCACCATGCTCCATTTCCGCGGCGGGCGCGCAGCCATCAGCAAGGAGGCCTACCCGGACATAGAGGCCTTCTACGACGATGTGGCCCGGTGTTATCGCGAGGAGCTCAAACAGCTCGGGGCAGCGGGCTGCGCCTACGTCCAGCTCGACGACACCAATCTCGCCTATCTCTGCGATCCAAAGATGCGCGAGGGCGCGCGCAGCCGCGGCGACGATCCGAACGAACTGCCGCGGCGCTACGCCAGGCTGATCAACGCCGCGATCGCGGACCGGCCGGCGGGAATGACGGTGTGCACCCACCTGTGCCGCGGCAACTTCAAGAGCGCCTGGGTGGCCGAAGGCGGATACGAGCCGGTTGCCGAAGTGCTGTTCAACGATCTCCAGATGGACGGATATTTCCTCGAGTATGACGACGAGCGTTCCGGGGATTTCTCTCCGCTTCGATTCGTGCCGAAGGGCAAGATCGTGGTTCTCGGCCTGGTGACCACGAAGCTCGGCGAACTCGAATCCAAGGACGATCTCAAACGCCGGATAGACGAAGCGGCGCGCTACGTGCCGATCGACCGGCTCTGCCTGTCGCCGCAGTGCGGGTTCTCGAGCACGGTGCACGGCAACGAGATCGCGCGCGAGTCGCAGGCCGCCAAGCTGAGGCTGGTGGTTGAAACCGCTCAGGAAGTCTGGGGAAATAACTGACAGGGCGGAGGGCCGAGGTTCGACGGCCGAGTAAACGGCACGAACCCGGAATTCGAAAGCAAGACCCGGAGTGCAAGGACTGGCGGCGGCCGCTACATTGCGACCGTCATAAGATTGTAGAATGGACCGGCCATGAACACTTCAGCGAACGCCAAGAAGCTTGCCGCCGCAACGGTCAGCGATCCCCGGCGTCTTCAAGGCCGCGGGCCTGACCCCCAAGCCCTTTACAAGAACGCCGGCGTGAGCCGCCCAAACCCTTAAGGAGGATACGCGGAGAGAAACGCTGTCATGCCCCCGCAACTATTCGAGAGTAGGATAGGTCCGCACCGTCCCGTCGCCAGCGAAAGGTCCCGCCTCATGCGCCTGCTCCTGATCAACCCGAAGTTCCCGGAAAGCTTCTGGAGCTTTACCTGGGCGATCGATGAAGTACTTCCCCGCAAGCGCACGACCTGTCCGCCACTCGGGCTGGCGACGCTGGCCGCACTATGCCCGCCCGACTGGGATGTACGTATCGTCGACGAGAACGTGGAAGCAGTGCCGCCCGATCCCGAGGCCGACATCGTCGGCGTGTGCGGCATGGGCGTGCAGTTCCAGCGCCAGCGCGAGTTGCTCGCGCATTACCGCAGCCGCGGCTATTACACCGTCGCCGGCGGCAGCTATGCCTCCCTTTGCAACGAAAAGTACGCGCCCCTGGCCGATACCGTCGTGGCGGGCGAGGCCGAGTACATCTGGAAGGAGTTCTGCGTCGACTTCCTGTGCGGCGAGCCGAAGCCGCTCTATCACGAGACCGGAACCGTTGCGCTCACCGATTCGCCGACGCCGCGTTTCGACCTGCTGCAGCTCGACCGCTATTCGAACGCCACGCTGCAGTTTTCGCGCGGCTGCCCGTTCCGCTGCGAGTTCTGCGACATCATCGTGATGTTCGGGCGCAAGCCGCGCGTGAAGAGCCACGAGCAGATCGGGCGCGAGCTGGACGCATTGCGCGCCGCCGGCATGCGCAGCGTGTTCTTCGTCGACGACAACCTGATCGGCAACATTCCCCAGGCCAAGTTGTTGCTGCGCTTCCTCGCTGCCTACCAGAAAGAGCACAACTACGACTTCAGCTTCGGTACGGAGGCTTCGCTCAACCTGGCGCAGAACCGCGAACTGCTCAAGCTGTTTCGCGAAGCGAACTTCGGCTGGGTGTTCATCGGCATCGAATCGACCGACCCGGAAAGCCTGAAGGAAACGCTGAAGACGCAGAACCTGGCCGAAGACATCCTCACCTCGATCCGGCGCATCTACGCCCACGACATAGACGTGCTCGGCGGTTTCATCATCGGCTTCGACAACGACACGCTGAAGACTTTCGAGCGCCAGTACCAGTTCATCACCGATGCCGGCATCCAGTCGGCCATGATCGGCATGCTGACCGCGATGCCGCGCACGCCGCTCTACGAGCGGCTGCGGAAGGAAGGCCGCATCGACGAAACCGAGGACTCGGCCGAGAATACGCGCGGCAGGACCAACGTCGTGCCGAAGAACATGACGCTGGAAGCGATGACCGAAGGCTACCGAGCGCTCTACGCCCGCCTGCTCACCGACGCCGAAATCGCCCACCGCATCCGCAACAAGGTCCGTTACCTGCGCTCGCCAGGCTACCGCAGCGGCTATTCCGCCGCGGATCGGCTTGGCATCGTCGCGCGGTTGATAATCAAGGGCATCCTGCCCGGTGGCGTATCGCGTACTCTGCACTTCCTGCGCACGCTGCCGATTTTCACGCCGGCGCGCATTCCGCTGGTAATCTCCGACTGGATCATCGGGTTGTCAATGCGGGACTATGCCGAGCGTAATTTGTCGGTGGAGCGCAACCTGTCGGCAGCGCATCATTTGCCGGGCCCGCCCCTTACACTGGCGGCGCCGGAATTCACGATCGGAGCGGCCAAGCTGCCTGCCGTGCCGCTGGACAACCGCACCACCTCCGGCGCGCCCTGAAACAAATCCGCGACAGCGCATGCATAACCCGGCAAAAGCCCGCGTATAATCTTACCCCGTAGTGGTGGCGCCGGCGCGCACTTCCGCCCGCGCATCGCATAACTGAATGAGGGTGCATTGATGCTGCACAGACGCTCCAGCCCGTCGCATGTTCCGGATGGTCCATTCCCGCTTCATCCGCTGACCCGCCTTTCGCAACTTTTCCAAGACCGCATCAAAAATGCACTTACCGGATTCGGGCCAGTGCGCTTTTTCGCCGAGCCGGCACCGGGCGCCGACCTG
>JBGQGT010000261.1:0-3591 GCA_041497595.1 Gammaproteobacteria bacterium | reverse complement strand
GCAATGTTCAGGTCGCTGTTGGCCTTGAAGCTGCCCCACTGCTTCGAGAGGCCTTCAGTGCGCAACGCGACTTTCATATTCGTTTTCTCCACAGCCGCATGTACAAAGCCTCCGCCGCGCCCATGATGCCGCCGCGCGCGAACAGCACCACCGCCACCAGCAGCAGCCCGATCCAGAACTGCCAGTAAACCGGATTGAGGCCGGAGAGATATTCCTGCGCGACCATGAACAGCACCGCTCCGATCAGCGCGCCGTACAGGCGGCCGCCGCCGCCCAGCACCAGCATGATCAGCAGTTCGGCGGAGCGCGGGAAGCCGAGCACTTCCAGGCCGACGAACTGCGTGGTCTGCGCCAGCAATCCGCCGGCGACGCCGGCCACTCCCGCCGCGATCGTGAAAATCAAGACCTGGCGGTCGCGCACCGGCGCGCCGATGGCGGGCATGCGCTTGCCGCCTTCGCGCAAACCCCGCAGACTCAGACCGAAGGGCGAATTCACCAGCCGGCGCATCAACACGAACAGCGGGAACAGCACCGCCAGGCTGTACAAGTAAGCGACCTTGCCGCCGAGATCGAACTGGAACACGCCCAGCAGTTTCCACATCGTGACTCCGGAGAGCCCGTCCACGCCGCCGGTGATGAATGCCGTCTTGTTGGCCGCCTCGTACAGCAGCAGGCCGATGCCCAGCGTCACCATCAGGCGCGCGAGGTCTTCGCCACGCACCACCAGGAAGCTGACCAGATAACCGGCGACCGCCGCCAGGGCGCCAGCCAGCAGCAAGCCGGTCAGCGGCTCGCCCCAGCCGTGCACGGCAAGCAATCCCGCCGTATAGGCGCCGATGCCGAAGAAGGCGGCATGTCCGAGCGAGACGATGCCGGCGTAACCGAGGATGAGATCGAGCGAAAGCGCAAACAGCGCGACGATCAGAATCTGGCTGCCGAGCACCAGATAACCGGGCAGCAGGACGAACGCGGCCAACGGCAGCAGCCAGAAAACGATTTCGATGCGATGCCAGCGGCCGTCGGGAAGACGGTGCAACTTAGGGAAGCTCTGCATAGGTCCCACATGCGCGACCGAGGCGATTCGGGTCGAGGGCAAGACGGCGAGGACGCCGTGTAGCCGGCCTACATAAGGAGGAGCCGACGCAGAGCGCCCGCTCAGGGCAGAGCAGGTTCCGTCGGCCTTGGCCGATGGATGCGACCCCGGAGCGTGATGCATCGTGCCGAATGTGCGCGTGCTTGTGCGGGCCTCCGCGGTCACATCCCCAGAGGGGCCCCTGTTCTGCGCTGCGGCACGCGGCCCGAATCGCCCGGTCCCTCGAAAGAGTCGAAATGTCATTGGGTTGTGCCAGGTGCGGCGCCTGCGTTGTTACGCTCCTTGCTGGGGCTTCAGCCGCATCTGCAGAGCGACGCCTAGCAGTCATCCGCACCTGGCGCAACGCGCGTCGTTGGACTTATGCAGAGCTTCCCTAGTAATGTCCTGTTCCGCAAGCCCGGCCCGGCTCCTGCGCACCTGAGCGCGTCGCTTGCGTTCCGCCTATGTGCGCGAACGCACAGAGCGTTGCGCATGGATGGCGATAATCGAAGCAACGATTGACAACGGCCGGAGCGGGCCTCGGTCATCCGTCAATCATGAAGTGCGCGACAACTACCTTGACGCGCGCCGATATCGCCGCTTAATTGGGGACACCTTGTCATGGGGACAGCTGTCGCGAATCGAACATCACGAGCAAGCTGGACGCGGGGAGCAGGCGGAATGCAGAATGTCATATGGCTCCGGATCGGCGCACTCAGCGTTGCCTGCGCGCTCGCCGCGACGGCGACGGGCGCGGCGGTCGCCGGGCAGGCCACTCCATCCGACAGTTCGATGTCATCGGCAGCATTGCAGCAGGATGCTGCGCTCCCCTCTATTGGGGACTCCAAGTCCGATTTCCTGGCGGACATCGAGGCACGCAAAAGCTATTGGATTCCGGCCGGCGAAATCGTCGGCTTCGACGGTCTGCTGAATCTGATCAACCGGAACTTCATCGGCGACGAGTACAAAAGCAATTCATCGTCGATCAGGCATAACCTGCGCAGCAGCTGGCGCACCGACACTGATCCTTTCACGACGAACCAGTTGGGCCATCCGTACCAGGGGTCGATGTACCACGGGTTCGCCAGATCCGCGGGCCTCGACTACTGGGAGTCGCTGGGCTATACGGTAGCGGGCAGCGCATTCTGGGAGATCGCGGGCGAGACCACACCGCCATCCCTCAATGATCAGATCACCACGGGCTTTGGCGGCAGCTTCCTGGGCGAAGCGCTGTTCCGGATGTCGAATCTGGTACTCGAAAAGGCGGACATGCCGGCGTTCTGGCGCGAGGTCAGTGCAGCGGCGATTTCTCCGCCGACGGGCTTGAACCGTCTGGCCTTCGGCGACCGATTCGATACGATCTTTCCAAGCCGCGACCCGGCTTACTACGGGCGGCTGGCGCTCGGCGTGAGCAACACTGCGCAAAACCAATCCGGCCCTTCCACCAAGCTCAAGCATACCGAGGCGATGGCGGATTTCTCCCTGGACTACGGGCTGCCGGGAAAGCCCGGCTACAGCTATGACCGGCCCTTCGATTACTTTACTTTTCAGGCCACCGTCTCCAGTGCCAACGGTTTCGAAAACCTGATGACTCGCGGATTGCTGGTCGGAACCGACTACGAGGCTGGAAAAAATTATCGGGGCGTGTGGGGACTCTACGGCAGCTACGATTATATCGAGCCGCAAATCTTTCGTGTCTCCAGTACCGCGCTATCGCTGGGTACGACGGCGCAGTGGTGGCTATCCAGATCGATCGCGCTTCAAGGCAGCGCCCTCGCGGGTGCCGGGTACGCCGCGGTCGGAACCGTCCACGGCACCGCGGAAAACGACTATCACTTCGGCGTTGCCCCGCAGGCACTGATTGCGTTGCGCCTGATTTTTGGCGACCGAGCTTCGCTCGATGCGATCGTGCGCGAGTACTTCGTAAAGGACGTCGGCGGCGCCGATCGAGACGGGCACGACAATATCATCCGGACGGATGCGGCGCTCACGGTACGCGTTTACCGCCAGCATGCGGTCGCCATCAAATACCTGTTGTCTCGCCGCGATACGTCCTCTCCCGATTTTGGCGACAGAAGCCAGAGCCGGGGAGCGGTCGGCCTTTTCTACACCTTCCTGGGCAACGATGGTTTCGGTGCCGTCGATTGGCGCGATAGCAGCGCACATTGATAAATCCCCAGTGTGTATGCAATCGCACAAATCGTCCCGCGTATGTACGCTACCGCACGGAATCTCTTGCGGCGGAGGGTAATGCTTAAAACTGTGAAGCTCCGCGCGAAAGCGATTGTGCAGAACGTCACCGTGCGCACCGGCAAGGGGTCGGTCGATTGCACCGATGCTTTTCGGGATCAGATAAAGAGGGGAAGCAAATGAAAAAATTCCAAAACTGCTCGAAGCTCCTGATGTGGTTCATGGCATTAGTGCTGGTCGCTTTTGTGGCGGGATGTGGTCGTGGAGCCGATCCAATCTTAGGCGGAGGCGGTGGCCGCGGTGCCGGAGCCATGCCCGGCGCACCACCG
>JBGQGT010000260.1:0-3592 GCA_041497595.1 Gammaproteobacteria bacterium | reverse complement strand
GGTCCATCGGGGTGGTGACTTCGCTGAAATCCACTTCGATGTGCTGATCCTTCAGATGCGCCGTCGCGAACGGCGCATGGCGCAGCACGTAGGTAAGATTGTCGGTGCAGTGCGCGAACAGGTAATCGCCGTTGGACAGGATGTAATTGAACCTGCCGTACCTGGCGATCTCGGTGGACAGCGTTGCCAGCGTGCCGTAAAGCTCGGCTGGCGGCGGCTGTCCCTCAGGGTAGCGCAGGCGCAAGGTGTCCAGCAGGTAGCAGAACGCCTGCTCGCTGTCGGTGGTGCCCACCGGCCGGTAGCGGTTGCCAGATTCCGGATGGAAATTCTCGAGCGTGCCGTTGTGGGCGAAGATCCAGTAGCGCCCCCACAGTTCGCGCATGAACGGATGGGTGTTGACCAGCGCGACTTCACCCCTGGTCGCCTTGCGGATATGCGCGATGACGTTCTGGCTGCGGATCGGGTAGTTGGCGATCAGCTCGGCCACCGGAGAGTTCACCGCCGGCCGGGCGTCGACGAACATGCGGCAACCAGGCCCTTCGAAGAAAGCCACGCCGAAGCCGTCGGCGTGGTCACCGGTACGCCCGCCGCGTTGATGGAAGCCCCGAAACGAAAAGCAGATGTCGGTGGGAACATTGCAGTTCATCCCCAGCAGTTGGCACATTTTTTTTGCCTATATCTCCCGTTTCCCTATTAACCTGACCGTTCCGGCCCCGGCTGGTTGCGCAGCCGGGACCAAACTCGAACTCGCTAACGATCTACGGCATAAAGCCTGCCATGTCCAACAAGACCTTCACGCTGTCGGACGACTTGTACGCGTATTTGTTCGAGCACTCGGTGCGCGAGCCCGACATCCTGCGGCGGCTGCGGGAGGAAACGGCCAGGGACAGCATGGCGCGCATGCAGATCGCGCCCGAGCAGGGGCAGTTGATGCAGCTTCTGGTACGGCTGATGGGCGCCCGGCGTTACCTCGAGGTCGGGGTTTTCACCGGTTACAGCAGCCTGGCAGTGGCGCTCGCCCTGCCCGCCGAAGGCCGTATCGTGGCCTGTGACGTTTCCGATACCTGGACCAAGGTGGCCCGGCGGTACTGGGCCGAGGCTGGCGTCGCCGAAAAGATCGACCTGAGGCTGGCTCCGGCCCTGCAGACCCTCGACGCCCTGAGCGCCGGAGGAGCGACCGGCAGTTTCGATTTCGCCTTCATAGACGCCGACAAAACCAGCTACAGAGCTTATTACGAGCGGGCGCTCACTTTGATCCGGGTCGGCGGGCTGATCGCGGTGGATAACACCCTTTGGGAGGGCCGGGTCGCAGATCCAAAGGCGCGCGACGAAGACACCCAGGCCATTCGCGACTTCAACCGACATCTCCGGGACGACCGGCGGGTGCACCTGTGTCTGGTCCCGATCGGTGACGGCCTCAGCCTCGCCCTCAAGCTCTGATTTCAATTTAGTCCATTCTTTCAAATGTTTATGTTCAAATACGAGGGCCTCGCACACTGTCTTATTGTGCGTCGCAATAATTTTTTCGCGTTTGTCCCCGGAATCCCTTGACATCAATTGGTTCCGTGCCAATAATGGCATTGTTGCATCGCAGCAAAAAGACCGCCGGCTGCTGACACTGAATATCTTATCAATTGTTTTTAAAGGAGTTTCACAATGACGACCGTACCCGAACAGATCTCCGCTTTTGGCAAGGCGCAAGTGGAAACCGCTCTGCGCTTCGTAACCATAGCGGCCGAAGGCACCGAAAAGTTATTCGATCTGCAGATCAAGAACAGCAAGGCCGCCTTCAACGAAGGCATGAAGAACGCCAAGGCACTTGCCGACGTGAAGGATTTCTCCGAACTGCCGACCTGGGCCAGCTCCACGTTCCAGCCGGGCATCGACAAGGCCACCGCCTACGCCCGCAGCCTGTATGAAGTTGCGGCCGGCACCCAGTCGGAAATCAGCGCGGCTCTGGAAGCGCAGATCGCCGGTTTCAGCAAGGACGTGGTCGTTGCCCTGGATGCGGCGCTGAAGTCCGCCCCCGCCGGTTCCGAGCCCGCGGTCGCTGCGGTGAAGTCCGTGATCGGCACCGCGAACACGGTGTACGAAAGCATCGCCAAGGCGAGCAAGCAACTGGCCGCGATGACCGAAGCCAACCTCACCGCCGCCGCCTCGCAAGCGGGCGTGGCGACCAAGAAGAAGACCGCGTAAGCCTGTTTCACCGCAAGAGTAAAAGCCCCGGACATCCGGGGCTTTTTTATTGCGGGTCCTGTTTCGTCGCGACCTCCAGCTCACGAAGCGTCTCCGGCAGGCGGTAATCCGGGTAGCGCTTCCTGAATTCCGCCAGTTGCTCGCGCGCCTGTGCAGTTTTGCCGTTGCGCAGCAGATCCCCGATTCTCTTCAGCCATTCATCGGGCACGTCGGCTGGCGTCGCTGAGGATGGCGCCGCCTCCTTGCGCAGTGCCGCGGTGGCGCGCGCTCCCTGCGCTGAATCCGCCAGCGCACTCTTCTGCTCCGCTACCGATTCCGACGGCGCGGCAGCTTCGAATTGCTGTAACGCCGGCGCAGGAGCCGGCGCCGCGACCGAAGGCGCCGCCGCGGCCGAATCGGCATGCCCGGCAGCCGAATTCTGCCGGGTATCCGCCTCCCGGTCGCTGCGTGCACTGCGCTCGCGCGACGGCCGCGACTCGCGCTCGATGCCGGGGCGCGGCGCGGGCCGGGTCAGCGATTCCTGCTTCATCGCCAGCGCGGGCGTAGCCCGCCTGGCCTCATCCGCCGCAACGGCGGCCGATTTATCCGGTGGCGGCAACGGATCTTCGATTTCAATGGTCATCAACGCCAGGCTCACGCCGATCACCAACACGGCTGCAATCGCCGCAGGCAGGTGCCAGTTGCGCGCGAACCGGGAGCGTTCGACCTCGCGCCGGGCGGCCGCGAGGACCGCGGCGTCCACATGCGCGAGCGGCTCTTCGGTCGAGCCGGCACGGTAGTGCCCGGACAGGCGCGAACGCTGCTCATCCAGTTCCTGCTCCTCAGGCGACATCGGCTTCATGGCTCATTCCAGATCCATTCAATTCCTGGCGCAACTTGGCGAGCGCGTACCTCAGGCGGCTTTTGACCGTTTCCCGGCCGACCCCGGTGACGTCGGCGATTTCCTCCAGCGTCAACCCGCCCTCCTCGTGCAGCAGAAAGGCCTCGCGCTGCTCGTCCGGCAGCAGCGCCAGCGCCCGCAGAAGCTGCCTTGCCGTCTGCCGCCTCGCCACGGCGCGCTCCGGCTGCTCCTGCTGCGGACCTGCCACCTGCATCGCTTCTTCCGCGTCGTCGTCGAGCGCAATCAAATGCAGCGGCGGCTTGCGGCGGAAATGGTCGATCACGCAATTGTGCGCCACGCGATACAGAAACGTGGCGAAGCGGGCTTCGACCCGGTAGCGCGTACGCGAGGAAATGATATTGGTCCACACTTCCTGGAACACCTCTTCGGCGGCGGAGCGAAAGCCCACCTGCCGCAGCACGTAGCGGAACACGCCGCCGCGATGGCGTGCGTACAGATCCTCGAACGCGCGCACGTCGCCATCGCGATAGCGCAGCATCAGATCTTCGTCGGAAG
>JBGQGT010000259.1:0-3697 GCA_041497595.1 Gammaproteobacteria bacterium | reverse complement strand
TGCGCATTGCGCACCACCACCTGATGCTGCCTCAACAGCCAGTCCGCAAATCCGCCGTCACCGCCCTGGCTGCGCTCGACGGTGATGCCGGCGACCCACAGCACGCCGGCGGCGTCGCGTCTGACTTCCAGTTCCGGTTCGACGATCTCGAGCGTGTCGAAGCGCACCTCGGCATCGAGCAGCGACAACCACGACAGCACCGCCTCCACCCGGCCCAGACTGAGCGCCTGCTGGTTCCGCGAATCGAACACGCGCACATCCTGAAAACTCAGCTCGGGCCGATAGCCCTGCCAACTGCCGGTGATCGCGCCGATCGAGACCCGTTGTCCCGCCGCCCGGCTGATCGCCTGCGCGATGGCGTCGCGGTAATCGTTGATGTTCGGCAGGACCACATAACGCAGTCCGATCACCAGGGCGACGAATACGATGCCGGCGGCCAGCACCGTGTAAGTCGCGAGGCGATACGTCCAGAGCGAGCCGTGCTTGAGAATGAAGAGGCTGCGTTTGAGAACCACGGTTTGACGATGTCAGGGCGAAGGATAGGTTCAGTTAAGATACGCGGACGACAATAAGATTCCCCGGATGCTCTGGCTGCGCCCGCATTAGGCCTGCCAAACTTTCCGGCGCACCGTTGACGCACGAGACGCCGATGCGTTGACATCGGCCGGGCGCCAACCCCGATTCGGGTATCCTGCTCTCAGGATTTCCGGATTTTAGACTACCGGAGCATGTCTTCCCCCGCACTTTCGAACGGCACGCAATCCGAAAGCATCGCGCGCGCGGCGCGGCTGTCGCGCTACGCGCGTCACCTGCTGTCAGCCAACCCTGCGCTTGCGGCCGAAGCTGCGGCGGATTCGCCGTTTGCGCCCGACGAGATGCGCGCGCGCCTTTCCGGCGCCGACTTCGGCGACGAGGGCGCGCTCAAGACCGGCCTGCGCCGGCTGCGTCAGGCGGTCATGCTGCGTCTCATCACCCGCGACCTGGGCGGACGCGCCGATCTTGCCGAGGTGGTCACGACCGCCACGGCGCTTGCGGAAGAAACCCTGCGCACCGCGGTCGCACGCCACGCGCAATGGCTGGCGCGCGACTTCGGCCGGCCCCTCGGCGTCGAATCGGGAGAAGTACAGCAATTGCACGTGATCGGCATGGGCAAGCTCGGCGGCGCCGAACTCAACGTGTCCTCGGACATCGATCTCATCTTTGCCTATCCCGAAGACGGGGAAACCGACGGCCCGCGCCGGATCGCCAACAACGAATATTTCACGCGTCTGGCGCGCAAACTGATCGCCGCGCTCGGCGAAGTCACCGCGGACGGTTTCGTGTTCCGGGTCGACACGCGGCTCAGGCCCTACGGCGACAGCGGGCCCCTGGTGGTGAGCTTCGACATGCTGGAAGACTACCTCGCCACCCAGGGCCGCGAATGGGAACGCTACGCCTGGGTGAAGGGCCGGACCATCAGCGGCGACCGCGGCGCACAACTCGAGGCCATCGTCGCCCCGTTCGTGTACCGGCGCCACCTCGACTTCAGCGCGCTGGCCAGCCTGCGCGAGCTGCATGCGCAGATCCGCAAGGAAGTGCAGCGGCGCGAGATCGCCGACAACATCAAGATCGGCCCCGGCGGCATCCGCGAGATCGAATTTCTGGTGCAGGTTTTTCAGATCATTCGCGGCGGGCGTGAACCACAGTTGCGCCAGCGGCCAACGCTGAAAGCGCTGGCCCTGCTGGGTGACAAGCAGTTGCTGCCGGCGGCGGCGGTCGCGGAATTGCACGCGGCGTACGTGTTTCTGCGCAACCTCGAGCACCGCTTGCAGTACCTGGATGACCAGCAGACGCAGATGCTGCCCGCGGGCGCGGAAGACCGGCAGCTGGTCGCCGAAATGATGGGCTATCCCGCCTATGCCGACCTCGACCGCAGCCTGGCGGGACATCGGGGCGTGGTGTCCCGGCATTTCGAAGCGATTTTTGCCGGACAGCCCGAAGATGCGACGGCAGATCCCTGCGCCGACCTGTGGCTGCAACAGTTACCCGAAAAGGATGCCCTGGCCCGGATTGCCGCGCTGGGTTACGCCGACGCGGCGCGCATTTTCCGGCTGCTTTCGGACATCCGCTCCAGCGGCCGCTATCGCCGCATGGCGGCCTCCGGCCAGGCGCGCCTGGACCAGTTAATGCCGAAATTGCTGAAGCTCGCCACCACCCTCCCCGGCCCGGACGCGACTTTCGAAAGGATACTGCAGGTGGTGGAAAGCATCGGCCGGCGCGAGTCCTACCTGGCACTGCTGCTCGAGTATCCGCTGGCGCTGGCGCGTCTCGCCCGGCTGGCTTCCGCAAGCCCTTGGGCAGCCGGGTATATGGCACAGCACCCGGTTTTGCTCGACGAACTGATCACGCCGCAAAGCGGACCGGCGCCGGGATGGCCGCTACTGCGCACCGCGCTGTGCGCCAGCCTCGATGAACACGCCGGCAATACCGAGCGGCAGATGGATATCCTGCGCCATTTCAAGCAGACGCAGACGCTGCGCCTGCTTGCGCTCGACCTCGCCGGAGACCTGCCGCTGGAAACGCTGTCCGACCACCTCAGCGATCTTGCCTGCGTGGTGCTGGAGGAAGTGCTGCGGCTGGCCTGGGACGGCCTGAGGGTGCGCCACCGCGACCAACCGCGCTTCACGTTCGTCGGTTACGGCAAGCTGGGCGGCAAGGAACTGGGATACCAGTCGGACCTCGACATCATCTTTCTATATGACGACGCGCACGAGAGCGCGCCGGAGGTCTACGCCAGGCTCGCGCAGCGCATCAACACCCTGCTCACCAGCACCACCTCCGCCGGCGTGCTCTACGAGATCGACCTGCGGCTGCGGCCCAACGGCGCGGCCGGTCTGCTGGTAAGCCACATCGACGCATTTCGCGACTACCAGTTCAAGGACGCGTGGATCTGGGAACACCAGGCCCTTACGCGCGCGCGCGCGGTTGCCGGAGACAGCCAAATCGGCGTCCGTTTCGAGGCCATCAGGATCGAGGTGCTGCGCCGGCCGCGCGATCTGGCCTCGCTCAGGCAGGAGATCCGCGCGATGCGCGACAAGATGCGCCAGAGCCATCCCAACGACACCCGGCTGTTCGATGTGAAACACGACCGCGGCGGCATCGTCGACGTCGAGTTCATCGTCCAGTACCTGGTGCTCGGCGAAGCGCATCGCCATGCCGGGCTGACCGGCAACATCGGCAACCTGGCTTTGCTCAAACTGGCCGCCCGGCTCGGGCTGATACCGGAAGACATGGCTGCGGCCGCGCATGCGGCCTATCGCGAGTTCCGGCGCCTGCAGCACCAGTTGCGCCTGCAAGGCGAGCGCTACGCGCGCGTCGAACCTGCGACCGTTGCCGAACACGCGCAAGCCGTGGTCAAGCTATGGGATAAGGTCTTCTCGGAACAACCGCCGTGAAAAAAAATCCAAACGCATTCAACGCAAAGGTACGCAAAGGTACGCAAAGGTACGCAAAGTAAAACACGGCAAAGTCTGAGCTTCCCTGCGTTTTACGCCTTCCAACGAATGGCGCCTAAGCCGCCTTGCTCTGCGCGGACAGCCAGTCCTGCATATAGCGCTTCGGGTAAATAACGGCTAGCCGGAGTAGAGCTTGCCGGTGAGGCGGTAAACCGTGGTCTCGCCCTTGCCTTTGATCGAGATCGTGCGCGGCTCGTCGAAGG
>JBGQGT010000258.1:0-3703 GCA_041497595.1 Gammaproteobacteria bacterium | reverse complement strand
TGTTGAGGCTGCTCACGGACCGGCCGGCCATAGCCACCTGGCTCACCGCGGACCAGCGCGAGTGGCTCGAATCCGAGTTGCAGGCCGAACGAACCCGGGTCGAAGACGCCGGCCGCCTGACGCTCCTGCGGGCGCTCACCGACAAGCGCGTACTGATGCTATCGATGATCTACTTTACGAGCGTCATCGCCAGCTACGGCATCATCTTTTTCCTGCCGCAGATCGTCAAGGGTTTCGGGCATTCGAACTTCGTGACGGGCCTGTTGACTGCGATCCCGTATGTGATCGGCGTGATTGGCCTCGTGCTATGGGGACATTCTTCGGATCGCCGCAACGAGAGGCGCTGGCACCTTATCGTTGCATCCACGGTCGCGGCGGTAGGGCTCGCCGGTGTGGGCTGGTTTACCGGCTCCTACTGGGCTCTCGTCGCCATGTCGGTTGCCACCATCGGCATCTACGGGTCGCGGCCGTCCTTCTGGCCGTTGCCCTCGATGTTCCTCACCGGAGCAGCCGCCGCCGCCGGAATTGCGCTGATCAATTCAATCGGCAACCTCGGCGGTTATGTCGGACCTTTCATCGTCGGCTGGATCAAGGACAGCACGAAGAGTTTCGAGATGGGCCTGTATTTCCTGGCGGCGTGCGCGTTCGCTTCGGCAGTGATCACGTATTTCGCGACCAGGGCAACACTGGGGACGACGAAGCAGGATTGAAGGAAAACCGGCCGGCCGATGGCCGGCCATAGCAGCGTTGACGCAGAGGCCGCAAAGGTACGCAAAGGATAAGCGGCACCCGGATAAAAACAGGGGCTGGTGACTGGGAAGATCTACTTGCTTCGCGCTTGCCATCTGTTCTTCGGCGAAGGCGGTCGCAGCACTCGTTGGGTGCGAGCTTTCCTGTATCCAAAGTCAGTCAGCCGCCCTCGCCGCACTCCGGACAATAGCAATGGTCGAAATGGCTACCGGCAACCTTTCCGCAGACGGGGCAGCGACAGCTCGCCTGATGGCTACCACCTGCCTTCGCGCAGTGCGGACAACGGCAGTGCGGGTAGTGCTTGCCGCCCCTCTGTCCGCAAACCGGACAGGTGCATTGCGCGGAGTGGCCGCCTCCCATTTTCATCTTCTCCGGAACGGTATTCATGGAGAATGAGGTATCGTCAAGCGTCTGACGCTTGGCGCCCATGCATTACGCCCTGCGCTGTCATGTCAGGCACCTGCGATGGCGTGAGAAGTTTGAACAACTGATTTTCTTCTAGCCCGTCCCAGGCGAAAAAGCAAGTGCGCGGCGCCGGACACCGGGCGACGCCGAGGTCAATCCGGCTGGGCAACCGCGCCTGATATGCGGAATAGAATCGCTGGTCGGCTTGCTCATGGTGAGTTGGACCGCCTCTTTCACCTACTTGGATATGGGAAGGTACTGGTAGGGACAGGAGACGAACGGAATCTGATTTACCGATTGCCACTCACTGAATTTCGATCATGCTCGTTTGCGAGGAGGTTTCATGAAAACGAAAGGTTCTGCACTTCGCGGTATTGCGCGGCGCGACTTCCTGTTTGGCGGCGGCATTCTTCTCGCCGGCGTGCTGGCAGGCATGGCGCGCAAGACATGGCCGGAACCGCTCACGGCCGATTCCGCGTTGATCGAGGACCTGGTAGCGGCAAACCGCATCCTCGCCGCGCTGGAGATCGTGGACGGTTACGGCCACGTCAGCGTGCGGCACGACAAGGATCCCAACCGCTACCTCATTGCCCGCTCGATCGCCCCGGAGTCGGTCACCGCGAACGACGTCCTGGAACTCGATCTCGATAGCAAGCCGGTGAATGGAGGCGACGCCAGAATGTACCTCGAGCGTTTCATTCATGGGGAAATCTACAAGGCCCGGCCCGAAGTCAAGGCCGTGGTGCACAACCATGCCGCCGCGATCATCCCCTTCGGCGCGAGCAACGTCCCGCTCCGGCCGATCTACCACATGGCAGGTTTCGTCGGGCGGGGCGTGCCGATATTCGAAATCCGCAAGGTCGCGGGCGACACCGACATGCTGGTGAAGACGCCGGCACTCGGCGCCGCGCTTGCCCGTACGCTGGGCGACAAGCCCGCCGCGCTCATGCGCGGCCACGGCGCCGTCGTGGTCGGCGATTCGCTGCCGCAGGTAGTGGGGCGCAGTTATTACCTGCAGATGGATGCGAAACTGCAGGCACAGGCCATGGCGCTCGGCGGCGACATCACCTATCTCGATGCCGGCGAAGCGGCCAAAACCGAAGGCTTCGGAGGCTACGAACGCGCCTGGGATCTGTGGAAACGCAAGGCAATGGTCAAATAGGCCTCGGCGGGTGTCGAGATGATCATTTCCTAAGCGTTACACCGGGTCAGTTCTGGCTTATTGGCTTTCACACGATTGAGAAAAAATAACGGGCATCGCTTGATGTCCGTTCTGTTTCAGCCGGCCGCTGAGACCTCACGCATGAGCAAGAGGCCGCACCACACGCAACCGATCTTTCATGGCGCGCTCGGCGGTCTTGAGATCGTAGGCCGCCTGGAGATTCAGCCAGTACGGCGACTGCCCGAATGCCCTGTCGAAAAGCAGGGCGAGCTCCGCGGTCACCGGCCGCGCGTCGTTGACGACCGCATCGGTCCGCAAGTCAGATGCGGTGGTAGGCAAAGCGGATCACGGCAAAGTTGATGCCGTCGTTGGGTTCCTTGATCCCGCCGTTGGAGATGTGCTCGACCCTTATCCCGATCTCGTAGGCCTGACCGGAGCCGAAGCGCAGCCCCATGCCCAGCAATTCGCCGAACTGAAAGGAAGTGCTGAAGCGGCGGCTGTCGTAGATCGTGGTGTCCGTCAGAAAACGAATCCCGATTCCTCCTTCGAGGAACAGGTTCAGATCGCCTTTGGACCTTGCCAGCCGGAGTACCGGCGTAACGCCGATCGCCGCGAGATCGTTGTTGTGCTCCGAGCCGGCATGACCCCGTGCGTAACCGGCAGCCAGTTCCAGGTGGCCCGTCAGTTTCGAGGCGTCGTATTCCCGGAGCGGCTTGCGTGCATCGAGTTGCAGGACCAGCCATGCCACGTCGGCGTGATCGCCGGGCCCCAACGACAGGGCGAGACTGTCGGCGAGCGCGATCTGCGGAGCCGCAATCATTGCGACTGCGGCGAGGAGATTCGCGAAATGACGTTTTTCCATTGTTTTTGTTTGTTTTTATCCTTGCGGAGAATCCCCGGTTTCACGCGAATTTAGGAAGCCGTCACACCGGAAGGCAATCTATCGCGTGACCACCGGCTGGTCAATCGCACCAGGGAACCGGGAGAGGAGGCCGGGAGGGTGAGTATTGCACAAGTATTGGCCGCCAAGTCCGCCGCGCCATTATCTCCCGGCAGCCGGTGCCAGCGACCGGATGAAATTGATCAGGTCCCAGGTATCGTTCTCGCTCAGCGTCGTCCTGAAGGCTGGCATCATCTTCACGCCGTTGGCGATCCGGTAGGCGACTATGCCGTCGGGAAAAATCGGCGGACGCGCAATCGTGCTCAGGTTCTCGGGACGTTCCGGAAGCGAGGCCGCCGCTACGCCGTCGCCGCGCCCCTCGGCGCCGTGACACACGGCGCAGTTCTGCTGGAACAGCTGCCTTCCCCTGGCAATCGATTTCGCCGTTCGCGGAACCGGATTGAAGAGGAACGCGGCTTCGAGCAGGTCGGCGTAATAGACGCCCA
>JBGQGT010000257.1:0-3729 GCA_041497595.1 Gammaproteobacteria bacterium | reverse complement strand
AGTTCCCACCGCGGTCAGACGAATCAGCCGGCCGCGCGCACCGTAATGGTCGGACAGCCAACCCCAGAAATTCGGTCCGAAGATGCGCGCCACCGGGTTTACCGCCAATAGCACGCCAATCTGCGAGGCGGAGAATCCGAGCGACTGCAGATAAAGCGCGAAATACGGCGCGAACGCGCCGATGAACGCGAAATACCAGAAATAGAAATTGGAAAGCCGAAAGTAGAAGGAACTGCGAACCATGCTGGCCCGGATGCGTGGCTCAGCGCAATTCGCGGTCCAGCCACCAGCGGCGGACAAGCCAGCCGGACACCGCAGCCACGCCGATCCAGGCGAGCAGGCTCACAAAACCGGCGATTCCGGTGTCCCGCTGCAGCACACCCCAGCGCGAGAAGATCTCGGTCCAGTCGTGCTCGCCGCCGCCGACCAGCGGCAGCACCTGCGCGCGTGCATCGGCCATGTAGCGGGAGATGTTCCAGAAATTTTCGAATAGCCACCCCGCGCACAGTGCGAACGACAGTGCCTCGCGCCGCCGCCAGAACGTCGCGGCAGCGGCAATCGGAAACAGCAGCTGCGCGAGCGTGCCACCATAAACGGTGATGCGATCGCCCAGCAACAGGCCGAAGATCGGGTGGCCGGCTTCGTGCAAGGCGAGATTGGCATTGTCGAGCAGGAATACCCAGCGTTGGCCGGTGTTGGCGAGGAAAGAAACGAGCGCAATGCCGATGGTGGCGGCAAAAAACGCCGGGGTCCCTACCGGGCGCCAGTCCTGTTCGTTGACCTCGGCGAGGCGTTGCAGCCAGTTCACGGGGGGGTGATCGGCCTTACGCTTCGTCAGGGTCGGGATCGGTTGCCTGGCTGGGTTTTCCGGCGCTTGCTGCCGCGGCCGGAGCACGCGCGGCAATCCTGGGCGTGGAACAGCGCACGTCGGCATTTTGCGCGCGATGGCGCAAAGCGTGGTCCATCAGCACCAGCGCCAGCATCGCTTCGGCGATAGGCGTGGCGCGTATGCCTACGCAGGGATCATGGCGCCCGGTGGTTTCGACCACGGTCGGCTCGCCCTGTTTGTCGATCGAACGCCGCGGCAGGCGGATGCTCGAGGTCGGCTTCACTGCGATGTTGACCACGATGTCCTGGCCGCTGGAGATGCCGCCGAGGATGCCGCCGGCATTGTTGCTCAGATAGCCTTCCGGCGTCATTTCGTCGCCGTGCTCGGTGCCCTTCTGCTCGACCGCGGCGAAGCCGGCGCCGATTTCCACGCCTTTGACCGCGTTGATCCCCATCATGGCATAGGCGATTTCAGCATCGAGCTTGTCGTAAACAGGCTCGCCCCAGCCCACCGGCACGTTCTCCGCCACCACGGTGATTTTCGCCCCGCAGGAATCGCCGGACTTGCGCAGCCTGTCCATGAACTCCTCGAGTTTCGGCACGATATCCGGATCGGACGCAAAGAACGGGTTGGCGTTCACCGTGTCCCAGGTCCTGAATGCAATGCGTATGCTGCCGAGTTGCGACATGTACCCGCGTATCACCACGCCGTGGCGCTCCCACAGCCACTTCTTCGCAATCGCCGCCGCGGCCACCCGCACCGCCGTCTCGCGAGCCGACTGCCGACCGCCGCCGCGGTAGTCGCGGATGCCGTACTTTTGCCAATAGGTGTAATCCGCGTGCCCCGGACGGAAAGTCTCGACGATGTTGCCGTAGTCCTTGCTGCGTTGGTCCTGGTTGCGGATCAGCAGCGCGATCGGGGTGCCGGTGGTCCGGCCTTCGAACACGCCGGAAAGAATCTCCACCGTGTCGGGTTCGCGCCGCTGGGTGACATGCCTGGAGGTACCGGGCTTGCGGCGATCGAGCTCTTTCTGGATGTCGGCGCCGGCAAGCTCCATCCCGGGCGGACAGCCGTCCACGACGCAGCCGATCGCCGGGCCGTGGCTCTCGCCAAAGGACGTGACGCAGAACAGTTTGCCGAGCGTGTTTCCGGACATTGCGCACCCGAAGAGGACCGTCGAAGTTTAGCACGTGCCCCGCAGAAACCCGGCAGCAACGCGGCTTGCGCCGCATGCGGAATCATCGGCCCGATGCGTCGCCAGGCGGCCTGATTTAGAATGCCTGCTCATCATCCCCACGCCGAGCAGGCCAAGACCATGCGCCAGTACCTCGACCTGATGCGCCATATCCTCGAGCACGGCACCCACAAGAACGACCGGACCGGTACCGGCACACTCAGCATCTTCGGGCCACAGCTTCGCTTTGATCTGCAGGCCGGCTTCCCGCTTTTGACCACCAAGAAGGTCCATTTTAAATCCATCATCCATGAGCTGTTGTGGTTGCTGAAGGGTGAGACCAACGTCCGCTACCTGAAGGAAAACGGGGTGACGATCTGGGACGAGTGGGCGGACCAGAACGGCGAATTAGGTCCGGTATACGGCTACCAATGGCGCTCCTGGCCGGCGCCCGACGGGCGCCACATCGACCAGGTCAGCAAGGTACTGGATGAAATCAAACGCAATCCGGATTCGCGACGCCTGATCGTCTCGGCATGGAACGTGGCTGATCTCGACCGGATGGCGCTGGCGCCCTGCCACGCGTTCTTTCAGTTCTATGTGGCGGACGGCAGACTGTCCTGCCAACTCTATCAGCGCAGCGCCGACCTGTTCCTCGGCGTGCCGTTCAACATCGCCTCCTATGCGCTGCTCACCCTGATGGTGGCGCAGGTCTCCAGGCTCAAGCCCGGCGAGTTCGTCCACACCTTCGGCGATACCCACCTGTATCTGAACCATCTCGACCAGGCTCGCGAGCAGATCTCCCGCGAGCCACGGAGACTGCCCGTGATGAAGATGAATCCGTCGGTCAAGAGCCTGTTCGACTTCAGATACGAGGATTTCGCGCTCGAGAACTACGACCCGTATCCTGCGATCAAGGCGCCGGTGGCGGTATAGCGGCAGCGCGTCACAACAAGCTCCAAGGGCTTGTTGCGGCGCAGGCTAACCTTTAGCTGCGTGCAATGCAGATCAAGGTTACGCCGGAGTCACAATTCCTCGGCAATTAGCCGGACGATGAAAACGGAAAACCCACGACACCCCCGCATTTCCATCATCGTCGCGATGGCGAAGAACCGGGTGATCGGCAAAGACAACAAGCTCCCCTGGCATCTTTCCGCTGATCTGAAGCGATTCAAGCAGCTCACCATGGGGCATCACATCGTCATGGGCCGCAGGACCTTCGAGTCGATCGGCAAACCCTTGCCCGGCAGGACCATGCTGGTGATTACGCGCAATGCGGAGTATCAAATCCCGGGAATAAAGGTGGTTCACGGTCTTCCCGAGGCGCAAACCGCAAGACCGGGAGATAGCGAGGTCTACATTGTTGGTGGAGAGCACATCTATCGCGAATCGCTGCCCTTTGCCGACCGCATCTACCTTACCGAGATCGACAAGGAGTTCGATGGCGACAGTTTCTTTCCCTCATTGACGAGCGACGCATGGCGCGCGCTCGGGCGCGAGACGCACGAAGATCCTGCGTCGGGGTTGTCATACGCCTTCGTGACCTACGATCGCGTCACGAGTCGTTGACGCCGACGCGCTTTTCGACCTGCTGCCTGGGCGGTTCCGGGAACGCTTCGCAGGCCGAATGTTGCTCATGACCGATCTGGCCCGGATCAAGGCGGCTCAGTCGCTTTTCGCCGACGGGTACTGGAGAGCCATCCGGGTGGATGCCGATGTTGTGATT
>JBGQGT010000256.1:0-3735 GCA_041497595.1 Gammaproteobacteria bacterium | reverse complement strand
GCTCGGCACTGAAGATTTTCACGGTGCCGGTCTGCATCTGTTTTACGTAGCCCGGTTTGTCGTTGGTCTTGCCGTTGGGCTGGTGGTACACGAACTCGTCGGCACGCGTGTTTGCCAGCGCGTCGGCGTCCATGCGTATCATCGCGTCGTAGCGACGATCCTCGACTTCGTGGATCTCCTCCACCGGTCCGGCGAGCGCCGGCCCCGCGAATAGACTCGATCCGGCGAGTAAGAGTCCCGAGAACAGCCTGTACCACGTCGCGTGGTTCATGTCCGAATCCTCCCGAATGAAGTTGCTATCGGCCCGACGACCGGGCTCCAACGGGAATTCTAGACCCTCACAATCAATGCCGTGGCGGAAAATTCAGGCGAGCAGGAAAGATTCAACCGCATGCGCGAAGCGCTCGGGCTGGTCGTGGTGCATCATGTGGCCGGCATCGGCGATGGTTTGTTCGCGCAGCGAGCGATAACAGGACCGGTAGCTGTCCAGCAACGCCTTGTCGCCCTTCATCCACTTCATCATCCATTCGCCGTCGCCCCACAGCCAGAGCACCGGCGCGGCGATGCGCCGCCAGCAGGCCATCGCCTCCTCGACGCGGTAGAGCACCGGATTCACCATCTTGTGGCAGGGATCGGCGCGCAGACGGATGCTGCCGTCGGGCATCTGCTCGGCCCAGTGCGGCGCGAGGAATGTGGCGCGCTCGTCGGTGATGCGCGGATTGTTGGTCTTGAGCCGCTGAACGACCTCTGCGAACGTCGAGTAGGGGCGCAACGTCTGCGGCTGGCCGCATTCGTCCAGCCACTGGGCGTAGCGTTCCGGCGCTTTGTCCGGCTTGATCGCAGGCAGGCCGAAGCCCTCCGCCAGCACCAGCTTTTCGACGCGCTCCGGGCGGATGCCGGCGTAAAGGTTGGCCACGTTGCCGCCCATGCTGTGTCCGATCAGGATCGCCGGCGCGTCCGGCTGGAAATGGCGCAGCAGCGCCTCGAGGTCGGCAATGTAATCCGGAAACCAGTAACTGTCGTTGGTCCACTCCGACAATCCGAACCCGCGCCAATCCGGCGCGATCACGAACCAATCGTGCTTGAGCGCATCCACTGCGAACTGGAACGACGCCGACACGTCCATCCAACCGTGCAGAAAAAAGAGTTTGGTTGCGTCCGGGTTGCCCCAGGTGCGCACGTGGTAGCGCAGGCCGCGGACGTCGAGAAACTGCGATTGGCTGGATTTCATTGAAGGCCGTGACTGTCGTGAATATCGTGACTCGCAACGACGGGGACATGCTGCGAGACAGACTCGTTGAATAAAACTGGATACAGAAGAGCCAGGAGTCTCAGTGTTTGCATTGATAACCCTTGTTTTGTCTTACGGCATTCACGGCATTCACGGCACTACTATTCCTGGCCGGTCATGGGTTCGACTTCTTCGTGCCTGCGGATGCTGAGGTAGGACAGGATCGCCAGCGCGATGCCGATCAGCAGCATGCCGATGAGTTCCGACTTGCCCGGTTCTTCGCCGAGTTGCAGCCACGAGGCGACGATCGCGATCAGCGGAATCGCCAGCGACGACAGGCTGGTGGTGCCCGCCGGCAGCCGGTGCAATACGTACAGCCACGTCAGCCAGCCGATGCCGGTGGCGAGCACGCCGTTGAATACCGCGGCAAAAATGAAAGTGCCGGTCCAGTTGACCGCCTCGCGGTCGAAGGCCACTTGAGCGATCAGGATCGGGATCAGGCCAACCAGCATTTGCCAGAAGGTGAACGACAGCGCGTCCACCGGGGCGCGGTTATGCAGGCGCTTCGCATACACCACGCTGATGGCCCAGCACATGCCGGCCAGCACCGCCAGCGTCTTGCTGAACATCGAAGTGTGCATTTCCCAGGGTTCGAGCACGAACACGAGGCCGATCGCAGCCAGCACCACCGATACCCACTGCAAACCGTGGATGCGCTCGTGCAGCGCCGGCCAGGCGAACACCAGCACCCAGAAAGGCATGGTGAAAACCAGCACCGAGGTCTTTCCGGGGCCACCTTCGGACAGCGCCCAGGTGTTGAGGATGATGAAGGCGAAAGTCTGGATCAGCCCGATGAGGATGAGCGCCGGCCAGTGCTGTGGCCTGAGCGAGGATCGCGTCCATAGCAGGCCGATGAACAGCGTCAGTACGCCAAGCTCGACGCGAATTGCAGCGAAGTCCAGCGGACTGGCGTAAAACAGGCCGAGCTTGGAGGTGATCCAGCTGTAACCCCACAGGATCACCAGCAGGATCATCGCGATCACTGCCCTGCGGGTTTCGCGTGCGCCGGTCATTGGGCGCCCGCGAGTTCCGGATTCAGATTTCCGTCCAGCGCGGTACGCTGGTCGAAGACAAAGCAGCGGCCTTTGAAGTGCGCGTCGCCGCAATCCTCGAAGTACTGCAGGATGCCGCCTTCAAGCTGGAAGACGCTGCGAAATCCCTTTTGAATTAGTACCGGCGCGGCCTTCTCGCAGCGGATGCCGCCGGTGCAGAAGGCAACGACGGTCTTGCCCTTCAGCGATTCATCGAGCTGGTGCGCCGCCCGCGGAAACTCCCCGAAAGACTTCAGATTCAGGTGAACGGCATCGTGGAACGTGCCGGTTTCCACTTCAAACGCGTTGCGGGTGTCGAGCAGGACCACTTCGCGCCCCTCGTCCAGCCAGCGCTTGAGCTCGGTTGGCGTTACCGCCGGCGCGCGCTGTGCCGCGGGGTCGAGGCCGGGCACGCGCAGGGTGATGATTTCTTTCTTGATCTTGACCAGCATGCGTTTGAAAGGCTGGTACGAGGAAACGCTTTCCTTGAAGCGCAACGCGGCGAGGCGGGAATCGGCGTGCACGAAAGCCTTGAAGCGGGTCACCACTGGCTCGGAACCGCAGACAAATATGTTGATACCCTCGGGGCTTACCAGGATCGTGCCCTTTAGGCCGAGCTCCCCGCAGCATTCCTTGAGGCCGGCCTTGAGTTCGGGCAGACGTTCGAGCGGCACGAACTTGTAGCCGGCGAGATTGATGAAGCGCATGGCGGGGATGGCGGTAGGAAGGCGCGTATTTTAGCAAGCGGCGCTGCAACAACGTAATAAAGCTATCGGG
Source organism: Gammaproteobacteria bacterium (assembly GCA_041497595.1). GTDB lineage: Bacteria > Pseudomonadota > Gammaproteobacteria > Burkholderiales > JACQAP01 > JACQAP01. The sequence goes on along the minus strand of JBGQGT010000256.1, from coordinate 636 downwards.
AAGCGAATCGAATTTCTCGGCCGGAATTGAGGGCGTAAAATGCCGCCCATGCAACCGAAGTTCATCCACCTGCGCCTGCACAGCGAATATTCGATCGTTGACGGCATAGCCCGGCTCGACGGCGCAGTGGCGACAGCACAGGCGGACGCGATGCCGGCGCTGGCGTTGACCGACCTCTCCAACGTCTTCGGCATGGTGAAGTTCTACCAGACCGCGCGCAGCCAGGGACTCAAGCCGATCATCGGCTGCGACGTCTGGATCAGCAACGAAGCCGACCGCGACAAGCCATCCAGGGCGTTGCTGCTGTGCGCCTCCGCCGCGGGCTATCTTCGGCTCTGCGACTGGCTGACGCGCGCCTACCGCAACAATCAGCACCGCGGCCGCGCGGAAATCCATAAGAAGTGGCTCAGCGAGACCGGCACCGAAGGATTGATTGCGCTGTCGGGAGCGCATCTCGGCGACATCGGCCATGCGCTGCTTGCCGATAACCCGCAACAGGCGCAGAAGCTGGCACAGGAATGGGCGCAGCTTTTCCCGCAGCGCTTCTATATCGAGTTGCAGCGCGCCGGCCATGCCCATGCCGAGCACTACGTCAAGCGGGCGGTTCGGCTTGCTTCCAGACAGAAATTGCCGGTG
>JBGQGT010000255.1:0-3737 GCA_041497595.1 Gammaproteobacteria bacterium | reverse complement strand
GCATCGGCACCGGCATCTCCTATGAAGCGCTGCATCTGACCACGCTGTGCCGGCGCTACGGCTACCGCGAGGGCGACTTCCCGAACGCCGAGCGCATCGGACGCGAAACGGTGACGCTACCGCTGTTCCCGGCGATGACCGGGCACGATGTGGAGCGGGTTTGCGACGCGGCCGCGGAAGTCCTGTTGGAGGCAAGACGATGAACGATCGAAAGGATGGGCGGGCGGAAACGAACGCGCCGGCGCTCTCCGTAGTGATCCCGGTCTACAACGAGGAAGCCGGTCTGGCCGCGTTGTTCGCACGCCTCTACCCGGCGCTGGATGCATTGGGAATCCGCTACGAGGTGATCTTCGTCAACGACGGCAGCCACGACCGTTCCGCGGCCCTGTTGCGCCAACAGTTCCAGAATCGCCCGGATGTGACCCGCGTAATCCTGTTCAACGCCAACTACGGCCAGCACCTGGCGATCATGGCCGGTTTTCAATGCACACGCGGCGTGGTGATCGTCACGCTGGATGCCGATCTGCAGAACCCGCCCGAGGAAATCGGCAAGCTGCTTGCCAAGATTGAAGAAGGCTACGACTACGTCGGCGGCGTGCGCGCCGAGCGCCAGGACACCTGGTTTCGGCGCAACGCTTCGCGATTGATGAACCGGATGCGGGAGCGCACCACCCACATCCACATGACCGACCAGGGCTGCATGCTCCGCGCCTACTCCCGCCAGATCGTCAACGCGATCAATCAGTGCGAGGAGCTGAATACCTTCATACCGGCGCTCGCCTACACCTTCGCCAGCAATCCGACCGAAATCGAAGTCGCGCATGAGGAAAGGGCTGCGGGGACGACCAAGTACTCGCTGTACAAGCTCATGCGCCTGAACTTTGATCTGGTTACCGGCTTTTCGCTTGCGCCGCTGCAGGCGTTCTCCATGGCCGGCTTCGCGATCGCCGTCTGCGCGAGCGGGTTCGTGGTGTTTCACGTGGCGCATCGCTTGGTGCTCGGAGAGGCCGCGGAGGGTGTGTTCACCTCGGTCCTCGACGGCATCCAGTTCTTCTTGTTCGGCATCATGCTGTTTGGCATCGGGCTGCTCGGGGAGTACATCGGCCGCATATACCAGGAGGTGCTGCGCCGTCCGCGCTTCATCATCAGCGCGGTGCTCGAAGACCTGTCTGCGGACGCTTCAACCGGCACCCACCAGGAACGCAATGTCACCCCCTTCGACCGCACTCGGCCATAGCAGCCGATGACCACTGCGGTCGTGTTTGCCTATCACAACGTAGGTGTCCGGTGTCTGCAGGTGCTGCTGGCGCAAGGCGTGCGGGTGCCGCTGGTGGTGACTCATTTAGACAGCCCCGGCGAGAACATCTGGTTCGGAAGCGTGGCGGCGGTTGCGCGCCGGTACGACATCGCCGTGGCCACTCCGGACGATCCCAATACCGGGGAATTCACCGACCGGATCAGCACACTGCGACCGGACTTCGTCTTCTCCTTCTACTACCGCCGTATGCTGAAGCCCGCGCTGCTGGCCGCAGGCGCGCGCGCGGCGCTGAACATGCATGGCTCGCTGCTGCCGAAGTACCGCGGTCGCGCGCCGATCAACTGGGCGGTGATCAATGGCGAGGGTGAAACCGGCGCCACGTTGCATCACATGGTGGAAAAGCCCGATGCGGGCGATATCGTAGATCAGCAGGCCGTACCCATCCTTGCGGATGACACCGCGCAGGAGGTATTCGGAAAAGTCACGGTTGCGGCAGAAATCACGCTGAACCGCAGCCTGCCCCGCCTTATCGACGGTACCGGGCCCCGCGTCCGGCAGGATCTTTCCCTCGGTTCCTATTTTCCCGGCCGGAAACCCGAGGATGGGCGCATCGACTGGAGCCGGCCCGCCCAGGCAATTCACAACCTCGTGCGGGGCGTGGCGCCGCCCTATCCCGGCGCGATTACTTCGCTTGGCGGGAAACCGGCCCGGATACTCAGGACGCTGATCGAGCCGGTACGCCGCGGCCCGCATCCCCGTCCATTTCTGTTCTTCGAGGACGGACGCTGTTACGCGCAGTGCGCGGACGCCGGCGTTCTGCGCATCATCGAACTGGAGTGGGACGGCAGGCTGTTGGCGGAGAGCCGGATCGAACCCGCGATGGGCGGCGCACCGCTTCCCCTAGGTACCACTGCAATGGAAAGATCATGAAAAAAGTTCTGATCCTCGGCGTCAACGGATTCATCGGCCACCATTTGTCGAATCGGATCATCGAAACGACGGACTGGGATGTATTCGGCATGGACATGCAAACCGAACGAGTTGCGGAGCTGATGGATAACAAGCGCTTCCATTTCTTCGAGGGGGACATCACCATCAACCGGGAGTGGATCGAATACAACATCCGCAAGTGCGACGTGATCCTTCCGCTGGTGGCCATCGCCACGCCCGCCATTTACGTGAAGGAGCCGCTGCGCGTGTTCGAACTGGATTTCGAGGCAAACCTGCCGATCGTCCGTTCTTGCGTGAAGCATCGCAAGCACATTGTTTTTCCCTCGACCTCGGAGGTGTACGGCATGTGCCCAGACGCGGAGTTCGATCCGGAGACGTCGGAATTGGTCTACGGCCCGATCAACAAGTCGCGCTGGATCTATGCCTGTGCCAAGCAGCTTATGGACCGTGTGATCGCCGCATACGGCCAGCAGGAAGGGCTCGACTACACCCTGTTCCGCCCCTTCAACTGGATCGGCGCCGGACTGGACAACATCGATACTCCCAAGGAGGGCAGTTCCCGCGTCGTCACCCAGTTCCTCGGCCACATCGTGCGCGGCGAAACCATCAAGCTGGTTGACGGAGGCCACCAGAAGCGCACCTTCACCTATATCGACGACGGCATCGACGCGTTGATGAAAATCATCGATAACCGCGAAGGTGTCGCCTCCGGCAAGATTTACAATATTGGCAATCCGAAGAACAACTTCTCGATTCTGGAACTGGCGAAGTTAATGATGGAACTCGCAATCACCTACCCCGAGTATCAGGCGGCGGCAAAGCGGGTGAAAACCGTCGAAACGACCTCCGGCGCGTATTACGGCGGCGGGTATCAGGATGTACAGAACCGTGTGCCCGCAATCGAGAATACGCGCAGGGAGCTTGACTGGCAGCCGAAAGTGGACATGCATACCGCATTGAGGAACATCTTCGACGCGTATCGCAACCGAGTCGGCGACGCCAGGAGTCTGATGGACTGAGATTTTCCCGCGACACAGGACACGGTAAGTTGGCATTTCCATGAGACTGGCACTCAAGATAGACGTAGATACCTACCGCGGCACACGTGAAGGCGTGCCAAGGTTGATGAAAATCCTCCGGGCGCACGGCGCCGGGGCCACCTTTCTCTTCAGCCTTGGCCCTGATCACACCGGCCGGGCGATCAAGCGAGTGTTCCGTCCAGGATTCTTTGGCAAAGTGCGCCGAACCTCGGTGCTCAAGCACTACGGACTGAAGACGCTGCTCTACGGCACCCTTCTTCCCGCTCCGGATATCGGCCGGGAATGCGCCGACACCATGCGCAGCGTCCGCGACGCCGGGTTCGAGGTGGGGATCCATACCTGGGACCACGTGCTCTGGCAGGACAAGGTCGCTGCAGCCGACGCGGAATGGACGCGCCAGCAGATGGAACTCGCCTGCGCCCATTTCGAGGAAATTTTCGGGGAGCCGGCCAGGGTACACGGAGCCGCGGGCTGGCAGATGAACCGCT
>JBGQGT010000254.1:0-3812 GCA_041497595.1 Gammaproteobacteria bacterium | reverse complement strand
GGCGATCTCGCTGTAGCGAACGCCCAGCGCCTTGACCATCGCCCGCGAGTCTTCGACGCTGATGTCGGCGGTGAATTGCGAAGGCATCATCACGGCGTGCACCTTGTCCGCGCCGAGCGCGTCCGCGGCGATGCACAGCGTCAGCGCCGAGTCGATTCCGCCGGAGAGTCCCAGCAGCGCGCCGGGGAAGCCGTTCTTGCCGAGGTAATCGCGCACGCCCAGGCACAGCGCCTTGTAGATGCTCTCGTCGATCGAGGGCTCCGGCACGATCTGTCCCGGAACCGGGCGAGCGCCTTCGATGTCAACGAAGGCGAGATGTTCCTCGAACGCCGGCAACTGATGAGTGAGCTTGCCGTGCGCATCCATGACGAAGGACGCGCCGTCGAAAACCAGCTCGTCCTGTCCGCCCACCAGATTGCAGAACACCACCGGCATGCCGGTTTCGGCGGTGCGTTCGCGCACCACTTCGTAGCGGGTCTTGAGCTTGTTGATGTGGAAGGGCGAGGCGTTGAGGACCAAAAGCACCTGCGCCCCGGCTGCGCGCGCCAGCTTCGGCGCCTCCGGCTCCCAGATGTCGGCGCAGATATTGATGCCGACGTTGACGCCGTCCGCGTTCGGCGACACGCGGGCGATGCTCGCACCTTCCGCACCCCACACGTCCTCGCAGATGTTCACCCCCAGGCGCACGCCTTTGATGTCGACGACGCAGGCCCTGGCATCGGACTCGAAGTAACGTTCCTCGTCGAACACCGTGTAGTTGGGCAGATCCTGCTTGTGGTAGGTGGCAATGATGCGTCCATCGTGCAGGACCGAGGCGGCGTTATAGCGCTTGCCGTCCACGCGGTGGGGATGGCCCACGATCACGCTGATGCCGCGGACTTTGGCGGCCATGTCGGCCAGCGTGCGCTCGCAGGCGGCGCAGAAATCCTCGCGAAGCAGCAGGTCCTCCGGCGGATATCCGCACAGGGAGAGTTCCGGGGTGAGGAGAAGATCGGCGCCGCCCGCTTTGGCGCGGTCGGCATAGTCGAGGATTTTTCGCGCGTTGCCGGAGAGATCTCCGACCGTACAGTTGATCTGGCCAATCGCGATGCGCATGGCTGCTACTATATCATCCGGTCATTCGCAAAATGAAAACGCGCAACGGCGTCCACATCCTCGATTCGCTCGCGACGGTCGCCGCTTCCGAGTGGGACGCGCTGGCCGAACGCCATCCCCTGCTCTCCCACGCTTTTCTGCACGCGCTGCACGAGACCGGCTGTGCAGGCACCGACAGCGGCTGGGCGCCATGCTACCTCACGCTTTGGAAAAGCGGCGCGCTCGCCGGCGCGATGCCGCTGTACCGCAAGTCCCATTCCTACGGCGAGTATGTTTTCGACTGGGCGTGGGCCGACGCCTACCAGCGCCACGGGCTGGACTACTATCCGAAACTCCTGTGCGCGGTGCCGTTCACGCCGATTACCGGCCCGCGATTGCTGGCGCATTCGGGAGCCGACCGGGAGATTCTCGCCAACGCCGCGCTGGCATTTGCCCGCGATAGCGGCTTGTCATCGCTGCACTGCCTGTTCCCGCGCGCGTCCGAGGCCGCGATCCTGGAGTCGGCCGGGATGATGCTGCGCGCCACCGTTCAGTTCCACTGGTGCAACCAGGGCTTCTCCGACTTCGACGATTTCGTTTCGCGCATGAACCACGAGAAACGCAAGAAGATCAGGCAGGAGCGGCGCCGCGTGCGCGATGCAGGAATCACCTTCCGCTGGATCCGCGGCGCCGAGGCCAGCCACGAAGACTGGCGTTTCTTCGTCGAGTGCTACAACCGCACCTACCGCAGCCACCACTCCACGCCCTACCTGAACCTCGAGTTCTTCCTGCGCCTGGCCGCAGCCATGCCCGGGAACCTGCTGCTGATACTTGGTTACCGCAACTCCCGGCCCGTGGCGGCCGCATTCAACATCGTCAGCCCGGCGGCGCTGTACGGCCGTTACTGGGGCGCGACGGATTTTTTCTCCGGCCTGCATTTCGAAACCTGCTACTACCAGGCCATCGAATTCTGCATCGCCAACAGGATCGCGGTGTTCGAAGGCGGCGCGCAGGGCGAACACAAGCTCGCGCGCGGACTGCTGCCGGTGCGCACCGTGTCGGCGCATTGGCTGGCGCGGCCCGAGTTCGCCGACGCGGTGGCGAAGTTCCTGCAAAGGGAAGCGCGTGGCATCGAGCACTACGTCGACGAACTCGCCGAGCACAGCCCGTTCAAGCAAACCGACCCGGCCGGCGCTTAGATCGCCGCGGTATTGGATACACTAGCGCCACTTCCATCCGGAGCCACCATGTCCGATTTGCACCCGACCGCCCGCCGCATTGTCCGCAACATCCTGGGTTTCGCATTACTGTGTCTGGGCGCGGCCATGCCGCTGGCGCCCGCGCATTCCGCCCCGACGGAACTCGAGGTCATCGAACACACGCCAGGAGACGGGGCCGAAGTCCGGCGCGGCTGGTTCGCAACCATCCGCTACACCGGATGGATTTACGACGAAAAGGCCGCGGATAAAAAGGGCGCGCAATTCATCAACTCCGACGACAAAGGCAGGCCGGTCACGTTCGTTTATGGCTACAAGCGCGCGCTTCCCGGGATGGAGAAGGGCATGGAGGGAATGAAAGTCGGCGCACGCCGCACGCTCATCATCCCGCCCAAACTCGGATTCGCCAGTTCCAGGCAAGAACCGCCGGAGGGCATGCCGCGCGACGCCGCGCTGGTAATCGAACTGGAGTTGCTGGACGTCGTGCCGCAGTCCAACGTCAATCGGCCAGACCAGTAACCCGCGCAAGGAATCAACAGGAGACCAACGAAATGATCGGCGATCCAGTCATGCTCACCATCCGGCGCAACATCGAGCGGCCGTCGAAAGCGCTGCTGAAGTCATTCGACGGCATGCCAACCGGGTTCGTCACCGATGCCTGCAACGGCAAGGGTTGCCTGGATTTCGAAATCAAGCCGCTCATGCCGGCGATGACGTTTTACGGGCCGGCGATCACGGCTTTCTGCGGGCCGATGGACAACCTGGCGGCGATGGCCATACTCGATTTCGCGAAAAAAGGCGACGTCATCGTGATCGCCACCAGCGGCGACGATAGCGCGGCAACCGTCGGCGATCTGTGGGCCTTCTGGGCAAAGAAAATCGGCGTGGCGGCGATCGTGTGCGACGGCCTGGTGCGCGACGTAACCGGCCTGCTCAAGGTCGGCATCCCGGTATTCGCCCGCGGCATCAAGCCGAATTCGGCGTTCAAGCACGGCCCCGGAGAAGTCAACATGGGCGTGACCTGCGGCGGCGTGGCGATCGGCCCCGGGGACATCATCGTCGGCGACCGCGACGGCGTGGTGGCGGTGCCGCTGGCGGAGGCGGAACAAGTCGCCGCGCAGCTCGAGCTGGTCAAGAAGAAGGAGGCGGAAGCCGAAGCCAGGGTGAAAGGCGGCGAGAAACTCAAGTTCTGGGATCCCGCCGCCCTCGGCAGCCGCGTCCGTTACATCGACTAACAACCACCCTTCACTTCCCCCCATTTGGGTGAAGAGTCCCCACACGAATCTATTGGTGACTGGTATTTGCAGACGTTTCAGCTGCAACTCAAGACAAATTTCAAGCTTTTGGGCTCCCCTCTCCGCTCAGGGGAGAGGGGCCGGGGGTGAGGTGTGGTCTTTGATTATTACAACCGCCTCTCTGCGAAAAAGCAGAGTGTCTACCGCCAGAGCGACGCGATCACCGCGATCCGGCTGCCGGATCCGCAGCCGTTGCGCCCGGCCGCGCAATCGCTGGTGGATGCGC
>JBGQGT010000253.1:0-3876 GCA_041497595.1 Gammaproteobacteria bacterium | reverse complement strand
GAACTGGCCCTGGATCACGTTGTGCCGGGCATCCCACTTGGTAAACCTGGGAATTTTGCAGCCACGCTTCTCCAGGTCGGCCTTGATGACCGCCGGCAACTCCCGCAACTGCTTCGGTTCGAGATAGCGGAAATCAGGCCATTCCTTCTGGATCTCCTTCAACGCAGTCTGCGCGCTTGCCGCTACGGCAAGCACAGCCGAGATTGCCAATGCGAGTCCGAGTTTCATCATTGCGTGGCCTCCTGCGAAACGCTCATGCGGCCAAACGAATCCCCATGAACTGCCAGCGGTCCTGCGGGTAGAAGAAATTGCGGTAGCTGGCGCGGATATGCGTAGCCGGCGTGACGCAGGAACCGCCGCGCAACACCAGCTGGCTGACCATGAACTTGCCGTTGTACTCGCCGAGCGCGCCGGCAGGCAGCCGGTAGCCGGGATACGGGCTGTAGGCGCTTTGCGTCCATTCCCACACGTCGCCGAAGAACTGGCTGGCGCCGTCGCGGGCCGGTTGCGGATGGAAGCGGCCGCTTTCCAGAAAATTGCCGCCGGGCGCCTGCGTGCCTGCGGCGGCTTCCCACTCGAACTCCGTGGGCAGGCGCTTGCCGGCCCAGCGTGCAAACGCATCGGCCTCGTAGTAGCTCACATGACAAACGGGCTCGCTCGGCTCCACGCGCCGATACCCGGCAAGCGTCATCTGCCACCACTCGCCGTCCTGCTGCTCCCAGTACAGTGGCGCAGTCCAGTGCGCCTCGTTGACCTTGCGCCAGCCGTCGGAAAGCCAAAGCGTCGGTTGCCGGTAGCCGCCGGCTGCGATGAACTCGAAGTACTCGGCGTTGGTGACCGGCCGCGACGCCAGGGAGAATTGTTCCAGGTAGCGGCGGTGGCGCGGCGTCTCGTTGTCGAAGGCGAATCCGTCTCCGCCGTGCCCGAAGGCGTACATGCCGGCCGGGAGGCGCAGCCAATCGAGCGGCGGGCTGGCGCACGCGTCCGGCGATATTGCCTCGCGATACGCGGGCTTCAGAGGATTGCAGGCGAACAGGTGTTTTATGTCGGTGAGCAGCAGTTCCTGATGCTGTTGTTCGTGATGAATTCCGAGCGTGGCGCGGGCTCGAATCTCGCCTGCATCGGCGGTGCCGGGCGCCTCGAGCAACATGCCCATGTGCTGATCCACGTGCACCCGGTATGCCTTGATCTCCTCCAGCGAGGGCCGGGACAGCAGGCCGCGCTGAGGCCGGGGATGGAATTCGCCCATACTTTCGTAATAGGAATTGAAGAGGAAGCCGAAGCGGGGATGAAACGGCCGGTACTTCGGCAGATACGGAGCCAGCAGGAAATTCTCGAAGAACCACGTGGTATGCGCCAGATGCCATTTCGCGGGGCTGGTTTCCGGCGCGCTCTGAACTACGCAGTCCTCCGCCTGCAGCGGGTCGCACAATCGGACCGTGAGGTCGCGGACCCAATGCAAGTCCTCGAGCAGTCCGTTGCGGCTCAAGGCATCGGAGTGAGAGTGGAGCGGACGATTCAATTTGCTTCCCCGGGCGATATCTGCAAGTGTAAGTCCGATTGTGCGGTGCCGACAAACGCCGTGTCGTCGTCTGCCAGCGACATTTCATCAAGTATCAGTTGGTTACAAATCCGGCTTTTCTCCGCACGGAGTTAGGCGTACTTTTGGAGCCGCAGCGCCAAAAAGGACTTCAATGAAAACCCTACGCGAACCGTCGGCGGCACGGCGTCCGGCCAATGTTACGGTGATTTCACTCCGCAGCGGTGGTGAAATCGATGCCGGCGAAGTGATTGCCGGCCTCACCCGCGAGCCCAAGCGCCTGTCACCCAAGCTTTTCTACGACGCCCGCGGCAGCGAGCTTTTCAACGCCATCTGCAAGACCGACGCGTATTACCCGACGCGCACCGAGCGCGGCATCCTCGCCGGCCATGCCGAGGCAATCGCGCGGGCGGTCGGACCGGACTGCGTGGTTTTTGAATTCGGCCCCGGAGACATGTCGAAGGTGCGCCTGCTGCTGCCGCAACTCTTGCCTGCGGCCTATGTCGGCATAGACATCGCGAAAGTGCAGCTCATCACAGCCGCGGAAGCGCTTGCGTTCGAATATCCGTGGCTCGAGGTCTTCGCCGTCTGCGCCGATTTCGGCGTCGAGCTGCCGGGGCAACTGCCGCTGCCGCCCAGGCGTCGCCGCGTCGTGTTCTTCCCCGGCTCGACCATCGGCAACTTCGAACCCGATGATGCGCGCGCGTTCCTCGGATTGCTCACGCGCATGGTGGGAGCGGACGGCGGCGCGATCGTCGGCGTCGATTTTCAGAAACAGACGGCGCTGCTCGATCGGGCCTACAACGATCCGGAAAGACTGACCCGCGCGTTTAATCTCAATGTGCTTACCCGGCTCAATCGCGAACTGGGGGCGGATTTCGACGAACGCCGTTTCCGCCATCACGCCTTCTACAACGAGTCCCTCGGGCGCGTGGAAATGCATCTGGTCAGCATGGTCTCGCAGGTCGTGCACCTCGGCGGAAGACAGATCCGCTTCGAAGCCGGTGAATCCATCCACACCGAGAATTCCTACAAGTACACGCCGGAAAGCTTCGCTGTGCTGGCAAACGAGGCGGGATTTAGCGCGCACCGGCTGTGGACCGATGCGCGTAACTATTTCGGGGTGTTCTTTCTGAGCGGCGTCCAGTGTCCTGTTCCGCCAATTCGCGGGTTTTCCGATCGATGATGGGTTGCTGTCAAATAGATTGTGGGACTGGCTTCCAAGATTCGCGAGTTGTCCCACGAATCAGCGGAACAGGACACTAGCGGATAGCGCGTCAACGGCTATCCGTGGCCGCCGAGATAAGCGGCGCGTACCTCCTCATTGCCGAGCAGTTCATTCGGCGAACCTTCTATCTTCATTTCGCCGGTCTCGAGCACGTAGCCGCGATTGGCCACCGACAGCGCCATGTGAGCGTTCTGCTCCACCAGCAGTATGGTCGTACCGCGCGCATGGATTTCGCGGATGGTGGCGAACAGTTGCTGCACGATCACCGGCGCCAGACCCAGCGACGGTTCGTCGAGCAGCAGCAGCTTCGGCCTGGCCATCAACCCGCGCGCCACCGCCAGCATCTGCTGCTGGCCGCCGGAGAGCGTCCAGCCAAGCGCGTTCTCGAAGGGCTTGATCACCGGGAAAACCTCGAACATTTGCGCCACTTCCTCATCCATCTGCTTTTTCGGAAGACGGCCGCGACTGGACGTGCCGAGCATGATGTTCTCCCGTACCGTAAGGCCGGGGAAAATCCGCCGACCTTCCGGCACGTGCGAGATGCCGAGCCGCACGATTTTCTCCGCGGCCATATCGTGGATCGGCCGCCCTTCGAACCAGATCTCGCCGCTCGCCGGGCGCAGCAGCCCGGAGATGGTGCGCAACGTGGTGCTCTTTCCCGCGCCGTTCGCACCCAGCAGCGTGACCACTTCACCCTGCTCGACGCGCAGGCTCACTCCCTTCAGCGCCTGCACGCTGCCGTAGTAGCTGGCGACATTCTTCAGCTCAAGCAGTGCCATTGGCAGGCCCCTCGCCGAGATAGGCGGCAATCACTTCCGGATGGCGCAGCACGTCCTGTGGACTGCCTTCCGCGATCTTCTTGCCGAAGTTCAGTACCGTGATCCTGTCGGATACCTTCTCCACCAGCCCCATGTCGTGGTCGATCAGGAAAATGGTCAGGCCGTGACCGCTGCGCAGTTTCTTGAGTAGTTCCACCAGCTCCATTTTCTCGGTCTGGTTCAGGCCCGCGGCGGGCTCGTCCAGCAGCAGCAGTTTCGGATGCCCGGCGAGCGCCCGGGCGATCTCGACCATGCGCTGGTGCCCGTAGGGCAGGCTCTTGACGATCGTG
>JBGQGT010000252.1:0-3882 GCA_041497595.1 Gammaproteobacteria bacterium | reverse complement strand
GTGATGCTCCAGCACCGTGATGTTCGGATGCGCCTTGACCTTGGCTTCCAGCGTCGTCTGCACCGCGTGTCCGGTGGCGTCGGCGGCATGGATTACACGGCGATGGCTGTGGCCACCCTCGCGGGTGAGGTGATAGCCCACGTCGCTGGTTTCATCCCGGGTGAAGGGAACGCCTTGCCCGATGAGCCATTCGATAGCCTGGCGTCCGCGCTCGACCACGTAGCGGGTGATCTCGGCGTTGCAGAGTCCCGCGCCGGCGATCTCGGTGTCGCGGATGTGATCCTCGGGCGAGTCTTCCTTGGCGAGCACCGCGGCAATGCCGCCCTGGGCCCAGTTGGAGGCGCCGTCCAGGAATTCGCGCTTGGTGATGATGCCGACTTTCTTGCGGTCGGCCAGATTGAGCGCGACCGTAAGGCCGGCCAGGCCGCTGCCGACGATCGCGACATCGAAACGCGTCATGTGTGTCTCGCTGGTTCGAAGCGCGGCAGTGTAACCCAACCGCCGGCGCGCGACCGGCGTCCGGCAAATAACCCCGGTCCCGGGTGAACTAATGCCGGGCAATCGGTGTCTGTGGCTTAGCAAATCGCGGTGCGTTTCCTGGATAAGTCTCGGCGGGTATACTTAGGCGCCCATTCGAGGCGCCAATGCGATCAACAATCAGAATATTCAGGAAATGTGGCTAGATGGGCGACCGTGAAGTCGACCAGCAGTTGGTCGAGCGGGCTCAACGCGGAGACAAGCACGCTTTCGAGCTGTTGGTAGTGAAGTATCAGCGCAAGCTCGGGCGCCTGCTGTCCCGTTTCATTCGCGATCCTGCCGAAGTGGAAGACGTGTCCCAGGAGGCATTCATCAAGGCCTACCGGGCGTTGCCCTCATTCCGGGGCGACAGCGCGTTTTACACCTGGCTGTACCGGATCGGGATCAACACCGCGAAGAATTATCTGGTGGCGATGGGGCGCCGCGCCCCCACCACCACCGAGTTCGACAGCGAGGAGGCCGAGAACTTCGAGGATGGCGACCAACTCCGGGACCTGAATACCCCCGAGGCGGAACTGATGACCAGGCAAATAGCGGCCACCGTGAACCAGACGATGGAAGAGTTGCCTGAGGAGTTGCGCACCGCGATCACGCTGCGCGAGATCGAGGGCATGAGCTACGAGGACATCGCAAACGTGATGAACTGCCCCATCGGCACGGTGCGTTCGCGGATTTTCCGGGCACGCGAGACCATTGCCGACAGGCTGCGCCCGTTGCTGGATACGAGCAAAGACAAGAGGTGGTGAGTATGGAGCGAATCTCTGCATTCATGGATGGCGAACTCGAGGACCACGAGGCCACCGGTCAGGTGAGGCGGCTGAAGGAGGATCCGGAGCTGCGCGCCGCCTGGGAGACCTACCACCTGATCGGGGATGCCATGCGCGGTGAAGCGGGGTATGCATCCGGTCTGGCGGTCAAGATCAGCGCCAGGCTCGTCGCGGAGCCCACGGTGCTGGCGCCCAGGCCACGAATGCAGTTGCGAAACGTGCGCCGCTTGGCGCTTTCGGCGGCCGCGTCGATCGGTGGCGTGGCGCTGGTCGCATGGCTCGCCCTGTTCGACAATCCCTTCGTTCCTCAGCAGAACCTCGCGGTCAATCTGGCGGCACCGGGAGCCCAGACCCAGTTGGCCGCCACGCCCGCCAACGGCGCAGTCAACGACTACCTGCTCGCGCATCAGCAGTTTTCCCCGAGCACGGCGATGCAGGGTGTGGCTTCTTACGTCCGGACCGTATCCGGGCAGAATCCGGAACAGCGTTGATAATGGCTCGCCCGGCGCTCCTGCTTCCCGCGCTGTTCGGGCTTGGTTTTACCGCCGGGGTCGCACTGGCCGACCCGTTGCAGGAATCTGAAGCGCTGGCGATGCTGCAGAGGATCGCCGACGCGGCGCGCCAGCTCAACTACTCCGGCACGTTCGTTTACCAGCACGGTGACCAGGTCGAAACCTCGCGCATCGTGCATTTCGCGGATTCCAGCGGTGAATACGAGAAACTCGAAACCCTGGACGGCCCGCGCCGCGAGATCATCCGCAACAACGATGAGGTCATGTGTTATTACCTCGACGCCAAGATCATGCGCAGCGAGAAGCGCGTGGCGCGGCGTACCTTCCCGGCGCTGCTGCCGGATCAACTCTCGGCGCTTACCGAGTATTATCAGATCCGCAAGGGCGAGCCGGAACGAATAGCCGGCTTCGACTCGCAGGCGCTGATGCTGGAACCGCGCGACGGCATGCGCTATGGCCACAAGTTCTGGGCAGAGGCGAATTCAGGGCTGCTGCTCAAGGCGCGCATGGTCAACGAACGCCACAACCTGGTGGAGCAGTTCAGCTTTACCCAGCTCGCGATCGGCAGCGGGATCAGCCGCGACATGGTCAAGCCCTCGTTCAGCGTGAGCTTCCCGGAATGGCGGGTGGATCGTTTTGCCCACAACCTGACCAGCAACGTCGAATCGGGCTGGGCGGTGAAGAATTTCCCCGCCGGCTTCCGCAAGATCATGGAAATGCGCCGCAGCAAGCTCGGCGACTCGATTCCGGTGACGCACATGGTGTTTTCGGACGGACTGGCGGCGGTGTCGGTGTTCATCGAGCCGATGGCAAACCGGACCCGGATCAACGAGGGCCTGTCGCAGCAGGGTGCCATCAACATCTACACCCGAACCATCAACGACCAGGTCGTGACCGTGCTCGGCGAAGCGCCCGCATCCACGGTCATGCAGATCGCCAATTCCGTGTCCTTCCGCGGCAAGTAACGCTGTTCGCTTCCTTCAATTCAAGTTGCCCCACAGAGGAAATTCCCGATGTTCAGAAAAGCCATCCTCTCCTTCTGCCTGCTGCTGTTCATGCCGCTCGCGGGCGTCGCCCAGGTCCAGGGACTGCCGGATTTCACCGAGCTCGTCGAAAAGCAGGGCCCGGCGGTGGTGAACGTCAGCACCACCTCGGCGGCGCGCAGCGGCACGCAGTCTCCAGTGCCGGAGGATGACCCGTTCTACGACTTCTTCCGCCGCTTCGGACCGCCGCAGCCGCGTGATTACGAAGCCCGTTCGCTCGGGTCCGGCTTCATCATCAGCGCCGACGGTTACATCCTCACCAACGCCCATGTGGTTGAAGCCGCCGAGGACATCAACGTCAAGCTCAACGACAAGCGCGAGTTCAAGGCCAAGGTCATCGGGTCGGACAAGCGCACCGATGTCGCCGTGATAAAAATCGAGGCAAGCGGATTGCCGGCTGTGAAGATCGGCGATCCTGAGCGGCTCAAGGTCGGCGAATGGGTTCTGGCGATCGGATCGCCGTTTGGATTCGAGAGCACCGTGACCGCGGGCATCGTCAGCGCCAAGGGCCGCTCGCTGCCGCAGGAGAATTACGTTCCCTTCATCCAGACCGACGTGGCGATCAACCCCGGCAACTCCGGCGGCCCGTTGTTCAATCTCAGGGGCGAGGTGGTCGGCATGAACTCGCAGATCTACAGCCGCACCGGCGGTTTCATGGGGCTGTCTTTCGCGATCCCGATCGACGTGGCGATGGACATCACCCATCAGCTCCGGACCGCCGGACGCGTCAGCCGGGGCCGCATCGGCGTAGTCATCCAGGAAGTCACCAAGGAACTCGCCGAATCGTTCGGCTTGCCGAAGGCGGCCGGCGCACTGGTCAATTCAGTGGAGAAAGGCGGCCCGGCGGACAAGGCGGGGCTTGAGGCGTCCGACGTGATCCTCAAATTCGACGGCAAGACGGTGAGTTCGTCTTCCGACCTGCCACGCATCGTCGCCCAGACCCGGCCCGGTTCCAAGGCCACGATGCAGATCTGGCGCAAGGGTGCGGCCAAAGATATCACTATCACGGTAGGCGAGATGCCC
>JBGQGT010000251.1:0-3887 GCA_041497595.1 Gammaproteobacteria bacterium | reverse complement strand
CGGCGGGCGCATCATCAACAACGGCTCGATCTCCGCGCATGCGCCGCGCCCCAACTCGGCGCCTTACACCTCGACCAAGCACGCCGTGACCGGGCTCACCAGGTCGGCTTCGCTCGACGGACGCAAGTACGACATCGCCTGCGGCCAGATCGACATCGGCAACGCGCTCACCGAGATGGCGGCAAGGATGACCAAGGGCGTGCCTCAGGCCGACGGCGAGATCAAGGTCGAGCCGACGATGGACGTGCAGCGCGTGGCGGACGCGGTGCTGCACATGGCGAGCCTGCCGCTGGATACGAACATGCAGTTCGTGACCATCATGGCGACCAAGATGCCTTTCGTCGGGCGCGGGTGAAGCCATGGCCTCCAAAGCGCGCTACATCTTCATCGCCAGCATGGACGTGGAACCCGAAAAGGAAGATTTGTTCAACGAGGTCTACGACACCGAGCATGTGCCGCTGCTGCTGAAAGTGCCGGGCGTGCTGTCGGCGAAGCGATACAAGACCGAACCGCTGACGGTGTTCGTGCGCGGCGCCACGCAGACCGTCGTCGTCAAGGACGAGCCGCGCTACAGCGCCGTTTACGAGATCGAAAGCCCGGAGGTGCTGGTGAGCGACGCCTGGGCCAAGGCGGTGGACAAGGGGCGCTGGCCAACCGAGGTGCGGCCTTATGTCCGCAACCGCCGCCTGGTGCTGCGCCGGCTGCTCGAACCCGGATCCTGACCCCGACACCCTGGATGTCATCCGCCGCCGTAGTTTTGTCGGAGGCAGGCGCATGCAGGCCATTAACCGGCAAGAAATTCTTTTTACTCCTTACAGGAATCCCGCATGATTCACGTCATCGCCACCGTCGAGCTCGCGCCCGGAACGCGCGCGAAATTTCTGGCCGAATTCCGCAAGATCATCCCCGAGGTGCGCGCCGAAGCCGGCTGTATCGAATACGGTCCGGCAATCGATGCCGAAACCGACATCCCGATCCAGTTCAGGATCGGCGTGGACAAAGTGGTGGTGATCGAAAAATGGAACAGCGTCGCGGCACTCAAGGCGCACGGCGTCGCGCCGCACATGCAGGCCTACCGCGCCAAGGTGAAAGAATACGTGCGCGGCATGGAGCTGCGAGTGCTCTCGCCGGCCTGAGCGGGCACCGCGCTTGACTCTCGACAGTCCCCGGTGTTACTTTTGTAACACTTCATGGAGGTCCAGTCATGTCTGCATCAACGACATTGAAGCTCCCGGAAAAGCTCAAGCGTCGCATCACAACGCTCGCCAAAGCGGCTGGTAAAACGCCACACGCGTTCATGGTCGATGCCCTGGAGACTCAAGCGGCGCTTGCGGAACGTCGCAGGGAGTTTGTCGCATCGGCGATCGCTGCCGAAAAGGAAGTTGCGCAGTATGGTTTGGTATACGACGCCGACGAGGTTCTCAGTTACATGAAGGCAAAGCTCGACGGCCGGCGAACCAGACGACCCAAGCCTGTAAAGCTGGCGATTCGTCACCAGCGCGAAAGCAGTTTCAACCCCCGATAGTCCCGTTTACTTCTGCGGCTTGTACCGCAGCCGCCTGGGCTTGGCGCGCTCTTCGCTCAGCCGTTTCACCTTGTCGGCCTCGTATTCCTGATAGTTGCCGTTATCGCCCCGCGCACGATCTGTTTCGTCATTTCGTGCCGGGCCGCTGCATCTGCTTCGACAGCCGCCACGCCATCCACCCGAGCACGGCCACGCCCGCGAGCAGCGCCGACCACAGGCCCCATTTCTTCAGGTCGGCGCGCGGACGTGCCGCCGCTTCGCCCGCGAGTTTCTGCACCGGGCCCGTCGAAGCCACGGACATCTGCGGCTCCTGGTCGGTGCGCCAGCCCGGCACCAGTGTCTCGATGCGGAGCGATCCGGCCTGCGCCTTCGAGTTGCCGTAGGCGAGCCGGAACGGTCCGGTGCCGCGCGTCGTGAAAACGATCTCGCGCGGCGTCCAGCCTGCCCTCACGATCAGCGATCCCGAGCCGATGCCGCCGGCCGCCGGGTCCACGCGCAACAGCCAGTAGCGATGTGAATTCACGCCGACCGCGATTTCCGGGCTGACCAGCTCGCGTGCGTTCTGATTCAGGCGATAGGCAACCGCGTGCGTCACCGGCGTCCATCTATCTTCCGGCTTGGCACGGGACAGAAGCCGGACCGGCACGATGGTGTTTTCCTGCGGCAGCCGCAGCGCGAGCCGCTCCAGAGGAAACCTGCCACCGAGGTCGGCGAGATACTCGCCGGGCTTGCCGGCATCCGGCGTCGCAACGACCTCCTTCCAGGAACGCTCCGGCTGTGCATGCTGCTCCGGCGACAATCCCGCGATTGCCTTCAGTTCGATGGCCTGCGCCGGGTCGGTCCACATCAGACGCAGGTATTTCGCCTTCAGCGACCGATACTCGATCGCCTTGCGTTCCAGACGCCGGCCGGCGTGCGCGAGCGCGCCCAGCGGCGCATCCGCGGCCAATATGGTCCAGTGTTTGAGGTCGTCTCCCGCTTCGAGCCGCGCGGAGACCAGGCGGTCGGCGGCCGCCCTCCCCCAGTCCACTTCGATGCCGTTCAGCGCCGTCTTCAGTGACGAAGCGTCGATCAGATAGCCGAGCGGCGCCTGCGGCCCGGCGTTCGCCGCGCGTGAACTCAGCCTGACGCTGACCTTGGCGCCGCTCTTGTCGAAACTCAGATCCAGATCCTCGGAGCGGGCGTCACGCGGACCCTGAAGGGGGAAAATCGGCAGCGTCACCGGTGCCGGCCTTTCCGAGGTGCGCTCGACCGGACGAAACGCGTACGGCACCACTTCGCCGGCGCCGTTGAATACGCGCAGGTCGCGCAGGTCGGCAAATGCCGCCGACTCGTAAACCGATTGCGGAATCGCAACCCGGTGCAGCGCGTCTCCGCCCAGTGCTTCGATCGGCACGGCAAATGCAAAGTCCTCCGGCGATTCCGCGGCCGCGGCCGAGAGACTTGCCGCGGCGAGGATCGCAGGCAACAGCGATTTCATCACTCCTCCGTCTTCTTCGGCGGCAGCGGCGCGAAGTAGCCGATCACCAGCATCAGGATGCCGACGGCGATGAACGACACGATGCGTTCGATCCCGCCCACTTTCGCCAGATCCACCAGGAACAGCTTGACCACGACGGCTGCCATCAGCCCGGCTCCGGAGAACCAGAGTACGCGCAATCCCCGGCGATGCGCCCATAGCATGGCCACCAGCGCCAGCACGGTCCAGAAGATCGACAGCGACGCCTGCGCCAGGTCAGAGCGCAGCATCGCGTCCAGATTGTACGGAATGCCGGCCCAATGATGCAGCGTGCGCAACAGCACGCCGTTCAGAAATATGAACGCCGCACCGCCGAGGAGCGCCCGCGGCCACGATGCCGGTATTTCCTCGGCATTGCCGATGCCGTACCCAGGCAATCCTTTCCACCACATGGCCAGGCAGGCAAAGACCAGCAATTGCGCGATGTCGAGCGGATTCAGCAGCGGCACATAGGGCAGCGGCTCGGGGTTGCCGTCGTTGCCGAAGTTCGCGTACACCGACCAGCCCAGCAGGAATGCGGCGAGCGGCAGCGCGCCGACCCGTAGACAGGCCTTCGGATAGCGCATCACCGGCCACGCGATTGCGTGACCCTTGAGCGCCATCGCGGGAAAGCCGCGATTACCCATCCCCGTCCCCCCAGCGCGCTGAACGCGGCGCACGTGCCGGTGACGAACAGCAGCGATGCGTTCAGCTTTTCCTCGTAAGGCACGTGCCGATCGATCTCGTGCAGGCCGCCGAAAGTCCGCCAGGCCAGGCCCCAGAGAAACACGATGATCGACACCTGCATTTCGATGGGTGGGAATGGGAGCGCTTGACCGTCCGGCATCCGGGGTGTTACTTTTG
>JBGQGT010000250.1:0-3890 GCA_041497595.1 Gammaproteobacteria bacterium | reverse complement strand
GTAGGGGATGTTCACCGCGCCCGGAATGCGGCCGCCGCGCAGCGCCCGGATATCTTCGCCGTTGAATTCCTTTTCGGTGCGCGCATCGACGATCTGTACTCCGCGAGCCCCCAGCCTGGTGACAACTTCCCGGGTCGACACGATAACCTCGGGATTCACTTGCGCCCTGAAGCTGACCGGGGGCAGTTTCACCGGATCCGTAGCGATCGGCTTGCCCGCGGACTTCCAGTCGTCGATTCCGCCGTGGTACACACGGGCCCCGCTGCCGCCGAGATAACGCACCGTGACGTAGCCGAAGTAGGGTGAAGTGTGCGCCTTGGCGCCGTAGAGCACGATTTCGCGGGTCGGATCGATTCCGGCTTCGCCGAGAATCTGTTCGATCTTTGCCACCGGGATGTAGTCCTCGGTGTTGGGCTCGCGCAGCACCAGCGCGATTTCGTCGATGTTGACGGCGCCCGGGATGTGCCCGCGCCGGTAATCCTCCTGACTGCGCACGTCCCAGATCAGTGCGCCGCGCGCTGCAGCCTGCTCGACGAAACCGGTGTCGACGATGATCGGTTTATCGGCCGCGTATGCGCCCAGCGATGCAGCGACCAGGGCGACCGTCGCCAGCAGGCGTGCCGTAAAGGAATTTTGCGTATGCATGGTTGGCTCCGGATATCAAAGCGATGGCTGTTTTGTAACTCCGCGATCCTGCGCCGCGAATGATATGGATCAAACTCCGCGCTGCGAGAAGCGCTGTGCCGCCGGCGGCAACGCAATCATCAGTGCGGCGAGCGCCAGGAACGCCCAGTTGCCCAGGCGCACATACGGCGTTGCGCCCTGGTAGCCATGAATCCTGCCGGTCAGCGTCGTGGCCGCGAATTCAGGAGCGGACGCCGCGATGCGGCCCTTCGGGTCGATGATCGCGGTGACCCCGGTATTGGTGGCGCGCAACATGGGCCGGCCGGTTTCGATGGCGCGCATCTGGGCGATTTGCAGATGCTGCTCCGAGGCGACCGATTTTCCCCACCAGGCGTCGTTGGTGAAATTGGCCAGTACGGTTGCCTCCGGCAACTGGCGGATGATCTCCTCGCCAAACACGTCTTCGTAGCAAATATTAACTGCGATCTTCTGGCCGGCGGCTTGCATGGGCGGCTGTACCGGCTCGCCCCGGGAAAAATCCGACATCGGGATGTGAAGCAAGTTCATGATCCAGCCGAGCACGCTCCGAAGGGGAAAATAATCGCCGAAGGGCACCAGATGATGCTTGCGATAAATCTGCGTCGGCGCCGAGCCGAAGCTCATTACGCTGTTGTAATAGCGTCCCGAGGCCTCGAGCTCGGGCACGCCCACCAGCAGGTCGCCGCCGTTGCGCCGGCCCTGGTCGGCGAGCATCTCCAGATATTCCTCGGGGACATGCACGTTGAACATCGGCAGCGCCGTTTCGGGCAGCAGGATCAATCTGGCTTCGGCCGTCTGCGCCAGTCTAAGGTAAGTTTCAAGTGTGGCGCGCGCGCTCTCCGGCCGCCACTTCATCTCTTGCGGGATATTCCCTTGCAGAAGTGCGACGCTGGTCGGCTCGCCGGGCAAAGGTTGCGTCCATTCCGTGCCGCTCGATGAGCTGCCTGCGATCAGCAGGGCGGCGATGATCCATGCGCCGGGTTCGCGAACCAGCAGTGCCATCCGCCGTTGCGGGGCCTGCGAGCGCCATTCGGCAAAGCGCGCGATGACCGAGGCCAGCGCCGCTGCGGCGACAGCCGTGGCCAGTGAAACGCCGAATACCCCGAGCACCGGCGCGAAACCGGCCAACGGGCTGCCGGGTGCCTGCGAGTAGCCCAGCGCGAGCCACGGGAAGCCGGTGAACAGCCAGCCGCGCACCCACTCCGACAATGCCCACAACGCCGGGAAAAAGAGCAGCAGGCGTACCGGCCGGGATGCCGGCAGACGCTTGAGAATTGTCCCGATCAACGCCGGATAACAGGCCAGGTACGCGCAGAAAGAAAAGGTGAAGATTGCGGCGGTCAGCATGCCCATCCCGCCGAAATCGTGCAGGCTGACGTATACCCAGCTCACGCCGGCGAGAAACATGCCGAGGCCGAAGCAAAATCCGATGGCCGCGGCGGACCGGACACCGGGGCTGCGTTCCCAGAGCACCAGCAATCCGCTCAACGCCAGGATCGGCAGCGGGTAAAGATAAAACGGCGCGAATCCCGCGACCGTAGCCGCCCCCAGGAGGAACGCGAGCAGGAAGAGTCGAACTAAAGCAGCGGTAGCGGCGCCTGACTCGCGGCGGGCGGACAACTCAGGCCGCACTCTCCGTCCTGACCTTTTCTACCAGAATCGAATGCAGTCTCCGGCTGTCGGCGCGCACCACCTTGAAGTTCAGGTCGCCGATGCGGAACTGCTCGCCGCGCTTTGGCAGCCGGCCCAGGTGAGCCAGCACCAGGCCGCCCACGGTGTCGTAATCCTCGTCGTTGAAGTCGGTGCCGAAAGTCTTGTTGAAGTCGTCGATCTCGGTCTGCGCCTTGACGCGGAACTGGCCGTTGCGGTCCAGGACGATGTTGGCTTCGGTCTCGTCGAAGTCGAATTCGTCCTCGATTTCGCCGACGATCTGTTCCAGCACGTCTTCAATGGTCACCAGACCGGCAACGCCGCCGTACTCATCGACCACGATCGCGATGTGGTTGCGATTGCTGCGAAAATCCTTGAGCAGAACGTTCAGGCGCTTCGACTCGGGGATGAATACCGCCGGCCGCAGCATTTCGCGCACGTTGAACTCCTCGCCCGCGTAGTAGCGCAGCAGGTCCTTGGCCAGCAGGATGCCGATCACGTCGTCCTTGTTGTCGCCGATCACCGGAAAACGCGAGTGACCGGTCTCGATCACCCAGGGGATGAACTTCTCGGGCGCGTCGCCGATGTCGATCACGTCCATCTGCGAACGCGGAATCATGATGTCGCGTGCCTGCATCTCGGAAACCTGCAAAACGCCTTCGATCATGGCGAGTGCGTCGGCATCCAGCAGGTTGCGTTCGTAGGCGCGCTGCAGCAGCTCGATCAGCTGCTCGCGGTCTTCCGGCTCGCGCATCAGCAGCGCGCCCAGCCGTTCCAGCAATGAGGGTTTGTCCTGTTCTTCGTCCATGGCTTCGTGAACAAGGAATGGTCATTGGGAAACGGGTATTACCGCCCCAGCGACGCGCGTCACTATTCCCTATTTTCCATATCCCGTTTGCTTGTAAGGGTCAGCATACCCCAGGCCGGTGACAATTTCCGTTTCGAGCGTTTCCATGACCCTTGCGTCTGCGACCTTCTCGTGATCGTAACCCTGCAGGTGCAGCATGCCGTGCACCACCAGATGGGCGTAGTGCGCTTGCCGGTTCTTGTGCTGTTCCCGGGCTTCGCAGGCGACTACCGGAACGCACAGTGCGATGTCGCCCGACAACGAATCGGTTTCGGGATAGGCAAAGGTCAGTACGTTGGTGGCGTAATCCCTGCCACGATACTGCCGGTTGAGCGTGCGGCCTTCTTCGGCACCCACCAGGCGCACCGTGACATTGGCATCGCGCTGCAACGCGGACTTCACCCAGGCGCGCAGCTGGCTGCGCGTCGGCAATCCGTCGTTCTCCGCCGCGTACTGCACCGTCAACGCGAGTCTGTGCCGGGATTTGGAAGGGACAAACCGGCCGCCTGCGCGGGCCATCGCCGGGTCAGCCTTTCCTGCGGGAGCCGTGCTGTTCATAGGCGTGGACGATGCGCTGCACCAGCGGGTGGCGCACCACGTCTTCGCTGAGGAACTGGGTGAAGACGATACCGCGCACTTCTGCGAGTATCAGTTGCGCCTCGATCAGTCCGCTCTTGTGCCCCTTGGGCAGGTCGATCTGGGTGACGTCGCCGGTGACCACCGCCTTGCT
>JBGQGT010000249.1:0-3902 GCA_041497595.1 Gammaproteobacteria bacterium | reverse complement strand
TGCTTGCTCGGCGCGCGCGGAATGTAGGGCAGCACCGGGGTTGGCACGATCTTTACCAGACGGTCGCCGGGGGCGATTTCCAGGACCGACTTGGTAATCGCAACCCTGCTGACGTCGCCAAACTGGCTTACTTTCAATTCGCCCAGGTGCACGGCCTCGCGCCCGAGCAATTCTTTGGTGTCCGGGTCGACCAGATCACGGCCCGGGCGATATATGTTCCACTCCGTGCCATCCTCATAGACCACGCCTTTGGCGTAGGCAATATCGCCCGCGGAGAGCACGACTCGGTTTTCCTGCCCGGCAACCAGAATCGGCGCAGCGGCCATTTCGCCCTCGGCAATCACCAGCGGCTTGGTTAGGAATGGGGCGATGGCCTCCACGGGAATGCTGGGGATCGCGCCTGCCGCGAGATCCAGTTTTCGAATCGACGGGCTGAGCTTGGTTACTACCAGACGCCAATCGGTGGCGCCGTCGATGCCCTGCAAACGCAGCCGCGGGGTCATGCCGGTGAAGTCAAGCAGGATCACGTCGCCGGGGTAGATCCAGTGGGGATTCTTGATCTGGTCCTTGTTCAGGCCCCAGATATCCGGCCAGCGCCAGGGATCGCGCAGAAAACGCGCCGAAATGTCCCAGAGAGTGTCGCCCTTCACTACGACATAGCGATCGGGCGGATTCTCGGCTAGCGCGAGCTCGTCCCCCACGCTGGTTCCCGGCATCCACGCGGTCAGCAGCAGCAGCAGGGATATAATTGATTTGCCCATCTCAGGCCCCCATTTCTCTCGATCCAGAATCGCATCCCTCGTCGGCTACGCAGTCCCGCCTGGCGCCAGACTCGATACTTTGGTTTAAATTCTGCATCTAGTTTATTAAATTAGCAAGCAATTATGGCGATTCTACAGATCCTTCGCTACCCCGACCCGCGGCTGCATAAAGTGGCCAAGGCGGTGGCCGTGGTCGACGACGAAATCCGCAAGCTGGCGAGAAACATGGCCGAGACCATGTATGCGGCGCCGGGCGTGGGCCTGGCGGCCACACAGGTGGACGTACACAAGCAACTCATCGTGATTGACCTTTCCGAGACCCGGGACCAGTTGCTGGTGCTGATCAACCCGCAGATCCTCGAGTCGCGAGGCAAGTCCGATTGCGAAGAGGGCTGCCTGTCGGTGCCCGGAATCTTCGAGAAGGTCGCGCGCGCGGAGTGGGTGAAGGTGCGGGCACTCAATCTGGACGGCAAGGCGTTCACGATCGAGGCCGCCGGACTGTTGTCGGTGTGCATACAGCATGAAATGGATCATCTCAAAGGCAAGGTCTTCGTCGAATACCTGTCCCGCCTCAAGCAGACCCGCATCCTGAGCAAGCTGAAGAAACAGCAGCGGCAAACGCTCTGATGCGGATCGTATTTGCCGGCACGCCGGCGTTCGCCGCCAGTGCGCTGCAGGCGCTGATCGGGGCCGGGCATGAGATCGCGCTGGTGCTGACCCGGCCGGACCGGCCCGCCGGCCGCGGTCTCAAGCTCGCCGCCGGCGAAGTCAAGCAACTCGCCGAACAGGCTCGGCTGCCGCTGTTGCAGCCGCAGACGCTCAAGGATGCGCAACTGCAGGCGCGCCTGCGTGCCGCTGGTGCGCAGGCCACGGTGGTCGCCGCCTACGGGCTGATCCTTCCGCACGCGGTGCTCGAACTGTTCCCGGCAGGCTGCATCAATATCCACGCCTCGTTGCTGCCGCGCTGGCGCGGCGCCGCGCCGATCCAGCGCGCCATCCTGGCGGGCGACAGCGAGACCGGTATCTCGATCATGCGCATGGAGGAAGGACTGGACAGCGGTCCGGTCTATCTGATGCGGCGCATCCCGATTGCCGCGGCGGACAGCGCGGGAACCGTACACGACAAACTCGCGGCGCTCGGCGCGCGCTGCATCGTCGAAGCGCTCCCGGCAATTGCGGAGGGGACGCTCAAAGCCGTGCCGCAAAGCGAAGCCGGTGCGACCTACGCCCCCAAGATCGCCAAGGACGAAGCGGCGATCGACTGGCGCCGCGAGGCGGTCGCAGTGGATCGCCAGGTGCGCGCGTTCAATCCCTTCCCCGGCGCTTATTCCACGCTGCGCGGCGAACCGTTGAAGGTCTGGCGCGCCGCGGTCGCGCCGGGTTCGCCGGCACCGCCCGGGACCATCGTTCGTGCCGATGCACAAGGCATCGTCGTCGCCTGCGGCAACGGCGCGCTGCGTGCCACGGAGTTGCAGCGTGCGGGCGGAAAGCGCCTTGCGGCCGCGGATTTCCTGCACGGGCTGTCGCTCGCCGCCGGCGAGCGCTTAGGCGCCTGAGCCCCGGACCGCGGTGCGCGACATTCAACGCATTGCAGCGCAAACCGTGGCTGCGGTACTTTCCGGAAGAAGCCTGAATCACACGCTGGAAGCGGCCTGGAAACGGGCGCAGGTACTCACGCGCGCCGAACGGGGAGCGATACAGGATCTCTCCTACGGGACGTTGCGGCATCTGGGCAGGTTGCGCGCGGTGTTGTCGCAGCTGGCGCCCAGGCAGGTGGAGAATCCGGAGCTGCAAACACTGTTGCTGGTCGCGCTGTACCAGCTGGAATACAGCGACGCCGCGCCTTACGCCGTGGTGGATCACGCAGTGGAGTGCGCGGCGCACATCGACGGTCGCCACGTGAAGGCGTTCGTTAACGCCGTACTGCGCAATTTCCAGCGCCGCCGCGTTGCGCTGTTGAAGGAAGCAGACATCACCGACGCAGGACGTTACTCCTATCCTGCATGGTGGATCGAGCGGCTGCGGCGCGACTTTCCGTCCGAAGCACAAAATATTCTCGAGACCGGCAACACGCATCCGCCGATGACGCTGCGGGTCAATCGGCGGCGCGGAACGCCGCAGGAATACCTGCATGAACTGGAGCGGGCAGGACTGGGTGCGCGCGTGCTCGATAGCGGTGCGCTCACTTTGCTGCGCCCGGTGCCGGTCGAGCAACTGCCGGGGTTCGGCCAGGGCGTGGTGTCGGTGCAGGATGCCGGGGCGCAGTTTGCTGCGCGGCTGCTCGATCCTAGCGACGGCATGCGCGTGCTCGATGCCTGCGCTGCGCCCGGCGGCAAGACCGCGCACATGCTCGAGCTCGCCGACGTGGACATGACCGCGCTCGACGCCGATCCGGCCCGCCTCAAGCGCGTGAGCGCGAACCTGGAGCGCCTCGGCCTGAGTGCGCGCGTCGCCTGCGCCGATGCCGCGGC
Organism: Gammaproteobacteria bacterium; assembly: GCA_041497595.1. Lineage (GTDB taxonomy): Bacteria > Pseudomonadota > Gammaproteobacteria > Burkholderiales > JACQAP01 > JACQAP01. Next base: position 670 of record JBGQGT010000249.1, on the reverse strand, counting down.
GATCCAATCCTGGTGGGACGACAAGCCGTTCGACCGGGTGTTGCTCGATGCACCCTGCACCGCCTCGGGCGTGGTACGCCGCCATCCGGACATTAAATGGCTGCGCCAGCCCGGCGACGTGCGGCGCTTCGCCGAACAGCAGCAGCGTTTGCTCGAAGCGCTGTGGAAGGTCCTCGGCCGCGGTGGTAAATTGCTCTACGTGACCTGCTCGATTTTCATGGAGGAGAACCAGGAGAGGATCGGCGGGTTCGCGGCGCGGCACCCGGACGCGCGTGTTCTGGGTGCGATGCCGGGGCGCGACGGACTGTTGCTCCCGGACAATGAGCACGATGGTTTTTATTACGCCCTCCTGCAGAAGGACTAGCATACTGCGGCGATTGCTCGCGGTGCTCGCGCTGTGGTGCGGCGCGGCCCTGGCGATGACCGAGGGGATTCACGTCAAGTCGGCGGAACTCTCTCTCAACGGCGGCGAGTATTATCTCGAGGCCAACTTCGAAGTCGGTCTCACTCCCACCCTCGAGGACGCGCTCAACAAGGGCTTGCCGCTGCATTTCGTCGTCGAATTCGAACTCATCCATCCGCGCTGGTACACCGCTTACCTGTGGAACAAGTCGGTGGCGGAACTGGCGCAGCATTACCGGTTGTCTTACAACGCGCTGACGCGCCAGTA
>JBGQGT010000248.1:0-3906 GCA_041497595.1 Gammaproteobacteria bacterium | reverse complement strand
CGATCCCTGGCTTCTGGCAGCAGGCTGTCGGTTACCGTGATCAATGCGTCTGCATCGCAGATCATGTCGCCTTGACGCGCAGTGACCCCGATGCGCACCAGACATGGTTCTTCGGGGGCAAAATAGGTGACGTACTGCGCGTTTGCATTCTCCAGCCGGCCCGCCCCGTCGAGCAGGCGCCAGGTGTAATTCACGCCATCTGCGATGGAGCGCCGGCTGACGTCGCGCGCAAGCGCCTGCAACGCTCGCGACGCGCCGACCGCAACGGTGCAAGCGGCCGGCGCGATGCGAACGCTGTAGAGCGGCCCCGCATACTCGAAGAACTGGCGTTGCGGCGGCGTGTCCGCGTTCTCGCCCGCGACCGGGATGCCTTCGGTTTCCGCGCCATCCGCCGAGGGCCGTTTTGCACCCTCGGTCGCGGCGCCTTTCTGGCGCGAGTTGATATCGAACCAGTCGTACTCCTCCGCGGGCAGCGCGAACATGGCCTCGCGGAATGCGCGCTGGATGGTGCGCAGCGTATCGCGACTGCTGCGTTCCTCCTCGGCCCGCTTCTGCTCGTCGAGTAAAGCCGCAAGCTTTTTCTCCACCGGTGACATCGCCGCCGCGAAGGACTCGAGCGCGGCGTCGTAAATCACGCCGGTACGGGTGGCGGGAGTGAGATTCAGGAACGGTACATCGATGATGCCCTGCAGGTAACCATCGGTCCAGGGCGCTTTCCGGAACGCGTCGAGCTCGGTAAGCGAACGCAGAATGCGCGTTCCGGAACGATAGAGTCCGACTTCGTTTCCCGGATCGGCCGGGTTCAGATAAAGCTCCAGATAGACCTCGCCCAACGCTGGCGTCGGTGCCGGCAGATGATGCAGCAGCTCGCCGGTGAACTGCCGGGGTTCGACGTTGAATTCCTTGCGCGCCTGCTTGTCGATCACCTTGATGCGGGCGCCCGACTGGCGGATGCGTTCGCGCAGTTCCGAAGCCAGATACCACTGAATCTTCTCGCCGGAAAGCTGCCGGATCCCCGGCAGAAGTGGGGAAATCCTGAGGCGGGCGCCGGCTTCGGGCACCAGCGAATTGCGGCTTGTTACGCTGTAGCTGGGGTCGCCTTTGCGCATATGCATTTCGTAGACGCGTCCGTCGGTGCCCGACGAGGTCATCGCCAGTTCTTCTCCTACGGTCCAGAACGACAGCAATCCGATGCCGAACTCGCCTTGAATGCCTTTGCTGCCGCCCGTCTTCAGTTGCCGCTTGATCGAATCGCAGATGTGCGTTGCCACAAAGCGGAAGTCCGGCGCACCGTCAACATCCTTCGGCACGCCGCCACCATCGTCGGCGACCATCAGATAGTGCTCGCCACGTTCCCGGCCGCGCGTGATGGTGATGGTACGGGCGCCCGCGTCGATACTGTTCTCCACGAACTCCGCGACGGCCTTCAGCGGGTTGTCCTGGGACAGGGCGATAATGGTGATGGCATTCCAGTCATCGCCAATGCGTAGCCTCCCGCTTGCGGCGACTCGGGCACGCCCGGACGAGCGATGCAGGGACTTGGAAGGCTTCATGAGTCCTGCTTGTCAGTTGTTGGCCAGGAGGAAATGCAGCAGGAACATGATTCTAGTCTACTGCGCCGAGCCTGAGAGGAAAGGGACGGTCGCTCCGGCGCGTTAATATCTCTCATCGCGCCGATCGGGGGGCTTCGCGAGCAGGCGAAAGTGGCTGCCGGCTGCCGGCAGCCGCGACAAGCGCCGAAAACTTTCGGCTACCATGACCGACGATGTCGGCCTCTCGTTCGGCTCCGGTGTGCAGCTTGCGCTTCCCGATACTTCTGAAACGGACGTTCCCGGGGTGATGGACGGCTTGAAGATGGGTTTTTTGCCCGTGCCGCAGCTGATGCAGACGCCTATGGTCTAAGATTGCTGCCCTCATTGCACTCGCTGTAACGCTACCAATACTTTCCATGTCCTCGCCCCGAGCGTCACTGCGTCCGGCTTTTGGAAATGATGACTGGCGCAAGCTGCGCGAAGCCATCGATCGCGGCATGCTGCGCACGCGCGGCCCTCTGCGCGCGCGTGTAAAGCACCTCGAGGAGTCGGCCCGCAGCGGCAGGGACGTGGCCGCCGAGCGCGACAAGCTCGCTGCCGATGCGCAGCGCTCCGTTGAACAGGCAGAGCAGCGGCGGGCGAGGCTGCCGCGGGTCGCGTTCCCTGAAGAATTGCCGATCAGCGCGAAGCGCGGCGACATCGCAGAGGCGATTCGCTCGCACCAGGTGGTGATCGTCTGCGGCGAGACCGGTTCCGGGAAGACCACGCAGTTACCCAAAATCTGTCTCGAGCTCGGGCGCGGCGTCCAGGGCATGATCGGCCACACCCAGCCGCGCCGGATCGCCGCGCGCTCGGTGGCCTCGCGGATCGCCGCCGAGCTGCGGACCACGCTCGGCGACGCGGTCGGCTACCAGGTGCGCTTCACCGACAAAACCAGCAGCGAAAACTTCGTGAAGGTGATGACCGACGGTATCCTGCTCGCCGAAACCCAGGGCGAACGCTGGCTGTCACAGTACGACACGTTGATCATCGACGAGGCGCACGAACGCAGTCTGAACATCGATTTCCTGCTCGGTTTTGTCAAGCAACTGCTGCCGCGCCGGCCCGAGCTGAAACTGATCATCACTTCGGCGACCATCGATGCCGAACGTTTCTCCCGGCACTTCGACGATGCGCCGGTGATCGAGGTGTCAGGACGGCTGTACCCGGTGGACGTGTGGTACCGCCCGTTCGACGAGGACGACGAGGACGAGCACGAGATCGACCTGCCGCAGGCGATCGTCGATGCGGTTGACGAGGTCACCGCACGATCAAGTTCGGGCGACGTGCTGGTGTTCCTGCCGGGGGAGCGGGAAATCCGCGAAGCTGCCGAGGCCCTGCGCAAGCATCATCCGCAGGGCGCGGAGATCCTGCCGCTGTTCGCGCGGCTGTCCGCACAGGAGCAGGAACGCATCTTTGCACCCGGGGGTGGCACGCGCCGCCTGGTGCTCGCCACCAACGTGGCGGAGACCTCGCTCACCGTTCCCGGCATCCGCTTCGTGATCGATTCGGGGCTCGCCCGCATCAACCGCTACAGCTATCGCAACAAAGTGGAACTGCTGCAGGTGGAGAAGATCTCGCAGGCCTCGGCCAACCAGCGCGCGGGGCGCTGCGGGCGGGTGATGGACGGCATCTGCGTGCGCCTCTACAGCGAGGAGGATTTCAAGGCCCGCGCCGAATTCGGCGACCCCGAAATCCTGCGCTCGTCGCTCGCCTCGGTGATCCTGCGCATGAGCGCGCTGAAACTCGGCGAGATCGAGGACTTTCCGTTTGTCGATGCGCCGGGCTCGAGAATGATCGCCGACGGCTATCAACTGCTGGCCGAACTGGGCGCGGTGGACGAGGCACGCAAGCTCACGCCCGCCGGTGATCAGCTGGCGAAGCTGCCGATCGATCCGCGGGTGGGGCGCATGCTGGTGGCGGCGAAACAGGAGGGCTGCCTGAATGAAGTGCTGATCGTCGCCGCGGCGCTGTCGGTGCAGGATCCACGCGAACGGCCGATGGACAAGCAGGAAGCAGTGACGCAGGCGCACGCGGAGTTTCTCGACGAGCGTTCCGATTTTCTGTCCTATCTGAGCATCTGGAATTGGTTCGAGGAGGCGCTCAGGCACAAGAAGTCGAATCGCCTGTTGGTGCGCGAGTGCCACGAACGCTTTCTGTCGTATCTGCGGCTGCGCGAATGGCGCGAGCTGCATGGCCAGTTGCACGCGCTGGTGGCGGAGATGGGCTGGCGGCTGAACGAAAAGGCGGCGCGCTACGAAGAGATCCATCGTGCGTTGCTGGCCGGACTGCTGGGCAACATCGGCTTCAAGTCCGAGGAAGCGGGAATCTACCT
>JBGQGT010000247.1:0-3932 GCA_041497595.1 Gammaproteobacteria bacterium | reverse complement strand
ATGCACATCGGTCAACGTGGCGAATCCCAGTACCAGAGTCTTGGTTGCGCCGGCCAGACCGGCGAGCGCAGCCGAGAGCACGAAGGCGACCAGCTTGTAGCGGTCCACGTCGTACCCCAGCGACAACGCCCGCGGCTCGTTCTCGCGGATCGCCTTGAGCACCTGGCCGAAAGGCGAATGGATGGTGCGGTAGATGATGAGGAATCCGGCCACGAAGACGGCGAGCACGAAGTAATACATCATCATGTCGTCACGCAGATCCAGAAATCCGAACAACACGCCGCGGGGCACGCCCTGCAATCCGTCCTCGCCTCCGGTGACCGGCGCCTGCAGGCAGAAGAAGTACACCATCTGCGCGAGCGCCAGCGTGATCATCGCGAAGTAGATGCCCTGGCGGCGGATCGCCAGTCCGCCGAACACGACTCCGAGCGCAGCGGCGGCCAGCGTGCCCAGAATCAAGGCCACTTCCGGCGTCACCGGCAGGTGCGTCATCGCATACCCGGTCGTATAAGCGGCAGTGCCGAGAAACGCCGCGTGGCCGAAGGACAGCAAACCGGTGAAGCCCAGCAACAAATTGAAGGCACAGGCGAACAGCGCGAAACACAACACCTTCATCATCAGCACCGGATAGACGAAGAACGGCGCCGCCAACAGCGCCGCGAGAAGACCCAGAAAAGCAACTTGGGTGCGCGTCATCGGTTCACTTCTCGCGCCCGAACAGACCGGCCGGCCGGATCAGCAGTACCAGCGCCATGATCACGAAAATGACGGTGGCCGAAGCTTCGGGATAGAACACCTTGGTGAAGCCTTCGATGACGCCGAGTCCGAGACCGGTGGCGATCGAGCCGAGGATCGAACCCATCCCGCCGACCACCACGACCGCAAACACGACGATGATCAGATTGGACCCCATCAGCGGACTCACCTGGATCACCGGCGCGGCCAGCACGCCGGCGAACGCGGCCAGTGCCGCACCGAAGCCGTAAGTCAGCGTCACCATCAGCGGCACGTTGATGCCGAAGGCCTGCACCAGCTTCGGATTCTCCGTTCCTGCGCGCAAGTAAGCGCCGAGCCGGGTGCGCTCGATCACGATCCAGGTGGCAATGCACACCGTGAGTGACGCCGCCACCACCCACGCGCGGTAGTTGGGCAGGACCATGAAACCCAGGTTGGTCGCGCCGGAGAGCTGCTCCGGCACCGGATAGGGCTGTCCCGAGACGCCGAAAAAATGGCGGTAGGTGCCTTCGATGATCAGCGCGAGCCCGAAGGTGAGCAAGAGACCATAAAGATGGTCGAGCTTGTAAAGCCACTGCAGCAGCGCGCGCTCGATCAGCATGCCGAACGCGCCGATGATCAGCGGTACCAGCAGCAGGCTGGTCCAGTAGCCGATGCCGAAATAGGTCAGCCCGATCCATGCCGCGTACGCGCCCATCATGTAGAGCGCGCCATGGGCAAAGTTGATGATGTTGAGCAGGCCGAAAATGACCGCGAGCCCGAGGCTCAGCATCGCGTAGAACGAGCCGTTGACCAGACCGAGCAGGAGCTGGCCGAGCAGTGCCTGGATCGGTACGCCGAAGAGCTCCATCAGGTTTTCATCATCCAAACGGCCACAACGGCCGCGCGAACCGGGCGGCTCTCCGTGCCCGTTCCAGTTCGCGCGCTCGTTCCGGCGGCGACGCCGTCAGGAACAGCATCATTTATTGATCAGCGGGCAGCGCGACCGCGAAAGCGACTGGAACGCGTGGTCGGCCGCAATCGTCTCGCGCAGGTGATAGTAGTCCCACGGTCCCTTCGACTCGGACGGCTTCTTCACCTGGAACAGGTACATGTCGTGCACCAGGCGGCCGTCCTCGCGCAGCGTCATGTTCGTGCCGAACATATCGCTGTGCTTGTTGGCCCGCATCCACGCCATCACGGCATCGGCATCGTCGGTGCCGGTCGCCTTGACCGCGTTGAGGTACATGGTTGTCGCGGAATACACGCCGGCGTGGATCATCGTCGGCATTCTCTTGGTCTTGTCGAAGAACCGTTTGCTCCACTTGCGGGTCTGGTCGTTCAGGTCCCAGTACCAGGCTTCGGTGACGTACATGCCCTGTGTGGCCTGCAGGCCAAGGCTGTGGATGTCGCTGACGAACACCAGCAGACCGGCGAGGGTCTGGGTCTTGGTCAACCCGAATTCGTTGGCAGCCTTGATGGAATTGATGGTGTCGCCGCCCGCATTCGCCAGCCCGATGATCTTGGCTTTCGAGGCCTGCGCCTGCAGCAGGAACGAAGAAAAGTCGGACGCGGACAACGGGTGCCGTACTGCACCCAGCACCTTGCCGCCGGTTTCCTTCACCACATTCATGGTGTCCTGCTCGAGCGAATGGCCGAAGGCATAGTCGGCGGTGAGAAAGAACCAGGTATCCCCGCCCTGCTTCACCACGGCGCGCCCGGTGCCGTTGGCAAGCGCAAAGGTATCGTAGGTGTGGTGGATGGTGTAGCGCGTGCAGTCCTCGTTGGTGAGACGGGTCGAGGCCGCGCCGGTATCCATCAGGATCCTCTTCTTTTCGGCGACGACCTTGGAAGTGGCCAGCGCCACCGCCGAGTTGAGCGCGTCGGTGATCATGTCCACGCCGCCGCGGTCGATCCACTCGCGCACCTTCTGCGCGGCCACGTCGGCCTTGTTCTGGTGGTCGGTGGCGACCACGTCTACTTTTTTGCCGAGCACTTTGCCGCCGAAGTCGTCCACCGCCATCTGCGCGGCGACCACCGAACCCTGCCCGCCGATATCGGAATACAACCCGGACATATCGGTCAGCACGCCGATTCTCACCACGTCGTCGGAAATCTTTACCGGCCCGGTCTGGGCCATCGCGGCGACCGCGCACGCAGCGAACACCGCAACGCATGACAGGACGCATATCCTTGTTCGGTTCATTTTCCTCTCCCCTCAGTGTACAATCCGCTCAGACGCCCAGATACTCGTGCAGCAAATCGAGGCGGGCATCCAGATCGCCCTTGTTGACCGTTTCCACCACGCGCCCAAGCTCGACCACGTAATGCCGGTCGGCAAGCGGCGCGGCGAAACGGAAATTCTGTTCCACCATGATAATCGTGTAGCCCTTCTCCTTGAGGCTCCGGACCGCGCGGCCGAGCATCTTGATCAGCACCGGCGCCAGCCCCTCGGTGATTTCGTCCAGCAGCAGCAGATCCGCGCCGGTGCGCAGGATCCGTGCCAGCGCCAGCATCTGCTGCTCGCCGCCGGAAAGCCGGCTCCCGGGACTTTTCCTGCGTTCGTACAGATTCGGGAACATGGCATAGATCTCTTCGACGCTCATGCCGCCGGGTCCGATCCGCGGCGGGAGCTGCAGGTTTTCCTCGGTCGAGAGGCTGGCGAAGATGCCGCGTTCCTCCGGACAGTAGCCGATACCCAGCCGCGCGACGCGATGCGTCGCCAGGGTGATTGCCTGCCGTCCCCGCACCAGGATCGAACCGCTGCGCCTTCCCGTGAGCCCGAGAATCGCGCGCAACGTGGTCGTGCGCCCCGCTCCGTTGCGGCCGAGCAGCGTGACCAGCTCGCCGCGATGCACGGCGAACTTCATTCCGTGCAGGACGTGCGACTCGCCGTACCAGGCATGCAGGTCGGCGACTTCCAGGATCGGAGCGCCGTCATTCATCGGCGACACCGACATAGGCTTCCAGCACCTGAGGATTGGCGGACACTTCCTGGTAAGTTCCCTCGGCAAGCACCGCACCCCGTTGCAGCACCGTGATGGTGTCGCACAGATCTTCCACGACGCTCAGATTGTGCTCGACCATCAGGATGGTGCGCCCGGAGGCGACTTTGCGGATCAGCCCGACCACGCGGCCAACGTCCTCGTGCGCCATCCCCTGCGTCGGCTCGTCGAGCAGCATCAGTTCCGGTTCCAGCGCCAGCGTGGTGGCGAACT
>JBGQGT010000246.1:0-3934 GCA_041497595.1 Gammaproteobacteria bacterium | reverse complement strand
CTGCTCGGCAAGGCCAAGGACAACAATGCCAGTTGCGCCATCGGGCCGTTCATTCGCCTGTTCGACGAGCGCTACGGAATCGACGACCTGCGCAAGACCCGCATCCATGTCGAGGTGCTGGGTCCCGAGGGCTATCAGCTCAGCGGCGAGAGCCATCTCGGCAACATCAGCCGCGATCCGCTCGACCTCGCGTCGCAGGCGGTGAACCGGACGCATCAGTACCCGGACGGCGTGATGCTGTTCCTCGGCACCCAGTTCGCGCCGACCAAGGACCGCGGCGAGAAGGGCAAGGGATTCACCCACAAGCTGGGCGATATCGTGAGCATACGGGCGGATGCGCTCGGCATGCTGGTGAACCGCGTCAGCCACTGCGACAAAGCTCCACCCTGGACCTTCGGCATCAACGATCTGATGCGCAATCTGGCGGCGAGGGGACTGCTGTAAAAATCAGTGCTGAGTGCTGTGTGCTGAGTGCTGGGAGGAAAACAAAAGGCGAAACCGCACCTATAGCTTGTCCACGAATTCCGCCATCCGGCGGCGCGTCTTTTCGTCCGGAAGTTTCCCCACACCAGCCTGCACGTTGTGACTCCGGCCGCTTCGCTTAACCTGACCGCAGCGCGGGGTCAGGTTAGCCTGCGCCGCAACAGGATGGCGGGGCGCCAGGCGCCTGCAATGCGCTATAGCGCGTTCATGAATTCCACCATCCGTTTGCGCATTGCCGCATCGGGCAAACGCCCGATGCCCGCCATCATGTTGTCAATCAGATGATGCGGCTTGCTGGTGGCGGGGATGACGCCGGTCACCGCCGGATGGGCGAGGATGTACTTCAGGAAAAACTGGCCCCACGACTTGCAGTCGAACTCCGCCGACCACGCCGGCAATTCCTTGCCGCGCACGCGCGAGAACAGGCTCGCCTGCGCGAACGGGCGGTTGACGATCACCGCCGTGCCGGTTTCCTGAGCCAGCGGCAGGATGCGCTCCTCCGCCTCGCGCTCCGCCACCGAGTAGTTGAACTGCACAAAATCGAATTCCCTGGTCTTCATAAGGCGCTCAAGATCGCCGTATGCGCCGGAGTGGTAATGCGTGATGCCCATGTAGCGGATCCGCCCCGACGCCTTCCACTCCTGCAGCGTATTCAGGTGCGTGCGCCAGTCCAGCAGGTTGTGGATCTGCATCAGGTCCATGCGCTCTACTTTCATGCGCCGCATCGATTCTTCCATCTGGCGGATGCCCGCCTCGCGCCCGCTGGTCCACACCTTGGTCGCCATGAACAGCCGTGCGGTGATTCCCAGGCCGGCCGCGAGGTCGCCCACCACGGACTCCGAAGAGCCGTACATCGGTGAGCTGTCCACCAGCGCGCCGCCGTGCTGCACGAACAGGCGCAGCACTTCCTTCAGCGATTCGCGTTCGCCGGCGCCGTTGCCGACGTCGAAGCTCTGGTAGGTACCCAGGCCGGCCACCGGCAGCAGTTCGCCGGTCCGGGGTATGGGGCGTTTGGCCACGGTGAACGCGCTCGCGTCAGCGAACGCCGGAATGCCCATGGCCATCCACGCTCCCCATCCCGCCAGTGCCTGCAGAGTTCTGCGGCGCGGCAGTCTGATCGGTTTCGGGCGCATCGGTTCGTCTCCTCCACTCCTGTGTCTTGCGCATTTCCTCCTGGGCGCGGCCGAGCATCCAGCCGGTACCCGCCCAGAGCAGCGCGATCGGCACGCCGACAAACGCGATTCCGGAGAAACCCAGGCCAAGGATGCGCAGGCCCTCGAACAGCCAGCCGCTCACCGCATCGCCAGCGCGGAACACGACCGTGTCGATGAAATTCTTGGACTTGTACTTTTCTTCGCGGTTCAGAACCGTAAAAAGAATCTCGCGCGCCGGCCTTGCGATCGCGTACTCGCCGGCCCGGCGCAGCACCTGGAACGCGACCAGGACCGTCAGCGTCGGCGCGAGCCCGATCAGGAAGAAGCCCACGACCGCCAGTACCGGGAGCACCATCAGCGTGGTGCCGATCCCGAAACGCGCGATCAGCCGGTTCACGACGAACAACTGGCAGACCAGAGTCAACACGTTGACGGCGAGATCGATCTGCGCGAACAAGGCGGTGCGGCTACCCGAATCGGAGATCGCCATGGAAACGATATAGGCCTGATGAAAGTACAGGAACGTGGCGAGTACCGTGCCGAGCACGACGTACACGCCGATGCCGAGCAGGTAGGGAGACTTCAACGCAGCCGTGACGCCGGCAAAGATGCTGCCGCCGATCGGTTGCTCGGCCGCGCGGCGGCCGATCTCGGCGTGTTCGCCGGGATTGCGCGCAACGCGGCCGGCCAGGCGATAAATGCAAAGCACGGCCATCAACAGCAGGCATGCGGACAGCGGCAGCAGATTTGCGGGACCGGTGGCAGGGGCAAGCATTGCCGTGACAATCGGCCCGGCTAGGGCACCAACACTGCCGCCTGCGGAAATGAATCCAAAGAGCCGGCGCGCCTGCTCGTTGCGGTACAGGTCGGCCATGAAGCTCCAGAACACCGACACGACGAACAGGTTGAACACGCTGACCCAGATGAAAAAGGCCTGTGCCGTGAAGGTCGGAGCGATTCGGAATTGGAGCAGGACGTAGAAGATGAGCAGGTTGGCGACGAAGAACAGATAGACGATCGGCAAGAGTTTGCGGCGCGGATAACGGGAGGAAACCCAGCCGAACAGCGGCACCGCGGCAAGCATGGTCACGAATGTGCCGGTGAACAGCCATTGCAGATTTTCCACCCCGCCCTGGATGCCCATTTCATCGCGAACCGGGCGCAGGATGTAATAGCCGCACAGCAGGCAGAAGAAATAGGCAAATGACCACAGCATACTCGTGGCCTCGCCCTGCCGGACCTGAACCAGGCGGCCGAGCAGCGCGGCGGGAGTCAGTTTCGTCATCACGTTGCGCACATTCTAACCAACCCCGGGAAACGGCTGCGAATGGCGGCCGTACCCCATGGAAAAAATAGCACTTTCCGGCGGCTTTGGCGTATCATGCGCGCGTGTTGCGTGGCTTTGCGCCCCGATCCGTTGGCGGCGCCGCCTTGAGTGAAAGTGTTCGGTATCGGTTCTGCCATACGCGGTTCACCTGTAACTCCAACATCGGGTGTACCCCGTTTTACAAACTTTTTCTGAGGAAACATCATGGCAACTGGTACCGTTAAGTGGTTCAACGACTCGAAGGGCTACGGCTTCATCACTCCGGATGACGGCGGCGACGATTTGTTCGCACACTTCTCCGCGATCAACATGCAGGGCTTCAAGACCCTGAAGGAAGGCCAGAAGGTCAGCTTCGAAGTCACCACCGGCCCGAAGGGCAAGCAGGCGTCGAATATCCAGAACGCCTGAGCTGCTTCGGCTCAGAACAGAAAACCCGCTTTAGCGGGTTTTTTGTTGCCCGCAGCAAATGCCTCGATTACAGTTGCCTTCAACCGCCTCGATCCTTCCGAGAATGCCGGTTTCCTTCCAGGACGTGCGCAGCGCTGCCGCGGCTATCGCCGGAGCCGTGGTTGCCACGCCTTGCCTGCATTCACGCACGCTCTCCGGCATTACCGGCGCGCAGGTCTTTCTGAAGTTCGAAAACCACCAGTTCACCGCTTCGTTCAAGGAACGCGGCGCATTGGTAAAGCTGCTTTCCCTGACTGCAGCGCAGCGAGCGGCCGGTGTGATCGCCGTATCGGCCGGCAACCATGCCCAAGGAGTCGCCTACCACGCCGGGCGGCTGGGCATCCCGGCCGTGATCGTCATGCCGCGCTTCACCCCGCACGTGAAAGTCGAGCACACCCGGGCATTCGGCGCGGAGATCATCCTGCACGGCGAGAACTTCGACGAGGCCAAGACCTTTGCGCTGGACCTCATGGTGCAACGGCAACTGACGCTGGTCCATCCTTATGACGACGAAAAGGTGATT
>JBGQGT010000245.1:0-3940 GCA_041497595.1 Gammaproteobacteria bacterium | reverse complement strand
TGTGAGCCGCCAGTGGATTTCACCGGACGGCTTTCGGCAACCTGAAACCCCGGTGCGTTGGCCGCTGTTCGCTGTACCCCATTCGCAGAGGAGAGAGATCGAGGACTTCAGTTTTTCTGCGGCAAGGGCTCGATCAGGCCCGGATAATCGTTCTTCGGACTGTTGACCCGGGTGCTGACCGGGAAAGCGACCATCCCTTCCGCCGGGTAGGGAACCAGCAGGTCGAACGCGGATTCGTTTGCCGGATCGAGCCATCGCGCATACGTCTGGTGGGCGATGATCACCGGCATGCGATCGTGGATCGGCGCCATCAGTTCGTTGGCGCCGATGGTGATGATGGCGCAGGTTTGCAGTTTCTCCCCTTCCTTGCCCCATTCTTCCCAGATCCCCGCCATCGCGAACGGTTCCTTGTCCGCCATGGTAAAGCGCCAGGGCTGCTTGCCGGATGCGCTGCGCTTCCATTCGTAGAAACCGTCAGCCGGTATCAGGCAACGCCGCCGCTTGAACGCATCGCGGAACATCGGTTTCTCCGCGATCGACTCACCTCGCGCATTGATCGGCTTGATCCCGGAAAGATCCTTGGCCCAGCGCGGCACCAGGCCCCAGGTCGTCATCGCCGCTCGGCGCTCGCCGTCTTCGATGCGGACCACCGGCACCCGCATGGACGGCGCAATGTTGTAGCGCGGGCTCAACTCCTGCGCAATGCGGCCGAAATCCGTCTGGAACCGGGTCTTGAGTTTTATCGGCGGGCTGTTCAGGTCGTAGCGGCCGCACATGACGTCTTATCTTCCTGCCGCCTTCAGCCCGATCCTGGCCGCCTCCTCGGTTTCGCCCGGGGTCGAAGAAGCAACTGCGACCAGCGTCTGCCTGGACATGATTCCTCCTGCGTCTGGATCGTCCGCGCCTGCGTCGCGGTCTATTCTTGATTACTGCAACTGCGACTGCCGGATGGTGCCGCGCACTTCGAAGCGTACCTGATCCACCGCAGTGCCGCTTTGGTCCAGGAGCGACAGTTCGTGGTTTCCGGGCCGCGGCACCCAGAACATCGGCTGATCGGACAGGCCAATCTCCTCGTCATTCAAGCGCCAGCGATAACCGGCCACTTGCGGCGAGATCACGAAGCGCACCCGCTGCACCGATTCCGGAATGTCCGGGTCGAGCGCGATGATGGTGCCGTTGCCCGGATAGGCGATGCCGGCATGGATCGCGGCGGCGGCTTTGGCGGCGATTCGCGCGGTTTCGGTACCGGCCAGAAACGCTTCCGTGCGCGCGGGCTCGACGTCCTGTTCGTAGCGGACCTGCATCCGCACCACACCGTCCGGTGCACCCGGCGCAGCCGAAGCCTGTCGGCGATGCAGGTAGTTCACCATCTCCAGCCACACCGGCGCGGCGCCGGTCACGCCGGAAACGTCGCGCATTGCGCTGCCGTCGAAGTTGCCCACCCACACGCCTATCGTGTAACGATCGGTGAAGCCGATGCACCAGTTGTCGCGCATGTCCTTGCTGGTGCCGGTCTTCACCGCCGCCCAGTGACGCGACGACAGCGGACTTTCCAGCCCGAAAGTCACGCTGCGTGCGAGCGCATCGGCAAGCACATCGGCAATGAGGTAGGAAGCGGCAGGATCGAGCAGCGGCGTCGCGGCAGTCCTGGTGGCGCGCTGCAGCTTGAGCGCCGACCAGCGTCCGCCGTTGGCAAGCGCCCGGTAGGCGTTGGTGAGCTGCCACAGGCTGACCTCCGCCGAGCCAAGCGCCAGCGAGTAGCCGTAGAAGTCCCCGTCCTCGGTGACGTTGTCGAAACCGAGCATCTTCAATCGCTCGGCGAATGCGTCTGCGCCGACCAGCATGAGCGTGCGCACCGCCGGCACGTTGAGCGAGGACGCCAGCGCCGTGCGCACGCTGGTGAGCCCCTTGAAGTCGCGGTCGTAATTCTGCGGGACGTACAACCCGGTCGGCGTCACGAGGTTGACCGGCGAGTCGTCGATAAGGGATGCATTGGTGATCAGCCTGTCCTCGATCGCCATCTGATAGAGGAAAGGTTTGAGCGTCGAACCGGCCTGGCGCGCGGCGCGTACGCCGTCCACGTAGAACGCGCTGGCGCTGTTTCCGGCATTGCCGACGTAGGCCAGTACCTCCCCCGTCCTGTTGTCCGCCACCAGCACCGCGCCGTCCGCGACGTGCTGCTCGGCCAGCGCAACGAGCTGCTGCTGCAGCACTTCCGCTGCAAAGGCCTGCAACCCCGCGTCCAGCGTGGTCTGTATTCGCGCGCGCTCCGCGGAAAGCAGTTCGCGGGCGACGTGCGGCGCAAGCGACGCGCGCGGCGTGATACTCGGCGCGCCCGGCAACGCCGCCTGCGCCAGGATCTCGAGTTGCGGGCAGGTGAGGTCGAGCTTCATGCTCCCGGCCAGCGCGCAGGAACGTTTCGCCGCCGTTTCCGGTTTGCTGTTCGGGCCGCGCAACAGCACCGCGAGCAGCAGCGACTCGCGCGTGTCGAGCCCGTCGGGGCTCTTGCCGAACAGCCCCCGCGATGCCGCCGCGATCCCCTGCAGTTCGCCGCGGAAGGTCGAGAGATTCAGATAAGCCTCGAGGATCTGGCTCTTGCTCCAGACCTTTTCAAGTTCCTTGGCAGCCTTGATCTGGTCCCACTTCTGCGACACCGTGCGCTTCTGCCTGGTCGGGCGCAGTGCAGCGTCCAGGTGCGCGGCCACTTGCATGGAAATGGTCGAGGCGCCGCGCGGCTGCGATAACAGCAGGGTATCGAGTGCGGCATCCGACAACGCCAGCCAGTCCACGCCGCTGTGCCGGTAGAAGCGTTTGTCCTCGGTGCGGATGATGGTGGCCAGCGCCGCGGGCGAAATTTCCGCGAGCCTGGTCCATTCCAGGCGCCGGCCGCGTTCGACCACCCGAAGCTCATGGATCAGCACGCCGTGGCGGTCGAGCAGAATGCCTTCGCTGCTCGTCCATGCCGCCCTGACCGCTTCGAATGAAGGAATCTCGGCATGCAGGCCCGAGGCCGGCAGGAGAAGTGCCACGAGCAACAGTGACGAGTGACGAGTGACAAGTGACGAGCAGTCGATGGCGGCCAAGCCCCGCGTGAGGGCCGCCGGAATGCGGTAAAGGAATGTCGAAATCAAATCTGATCTGTCACTCGTCACTTGTCACTCGTCACTGCCCCACCGTAACGGCTGTATTCGGCAGCTCGCCGAACATCTCCGGCGCATACATCGCCTCGACTCGCGTAGGCGGCAGTTGAAAGCGGCCAACGTTGTTCAGTCGCAAGGTGTACTCGACCACCCAGGAGCCCTTCGGGACGAAGCGATAGTAGGCACGGAACGCATCGAAAGTCCGTTCCTGGAACGCCAGCCAGACGAAGCCGCGCTGCTGCTCGCCGGAGGACAGGATCTGCGAGTCCTTCGCCAGGCCGGTGCCGAGGATCGCCGAACCGGCCGGCACCGGGTCATCCACCACCACCCAGGCCATGTCGGACTGCGCTTCCAGTTCCAGCCGCACCCGCAACACATCGCCACGGTTGAACTGTCCGGGCTGCAGTTCTCCCGGCACCTTGGTCTCCACCGGCGTGACGGTCTTCACGATTCTGAACCCGCTCGACAGCGCCGCTTTCAACGGAATCGCCGCGCGGCTCTGCACAGTAACCCACGGCTTGCCGGTGCCGGACTGGCTGACCGACAGCGCCGCCTCCGCCGGCGGCCACTTGAACTCAAGCACGCCCCCCTGCCCCTGCTTGCCCCAATCGAGCGTGCCCTGTTGTTCGTTGAGCCGCACCTGGGTCTGTCCCGTCACTGGTTCCGACTCGAATTTTGCAGAAAACTTTTCCATCGCCAGCACGCCCCAGGCATTGGCCACCGTGGTGTTCCAGCGGCCGCGATGCTGCCGGCCGAGCGCGCCGCGGGTGAGCCGCGGCATATCCTCGCGCCACTGGTCG
>JBGQGT010000244.1:0-3941 GCA_041497595.1 Gammaproteobacteria bacterium | reverse complement strand
CCATGGAACTGCTGGCAGGTGTAAAGCACTTCGTTCACCAGCTCGCCGGTCAGGGCTTTCAGCATCGACACTTCGCGCACGCAGTCGCGCCGCTGCGCCGCCAGCCATCCGCAGTGGTAGAGAAACTGGCGCGCCGCGTGCGTTTTGGCCTCCAGCATCGCCAGGCGCTGGCGGATCACCTGCTTGTCGAACAGCACTCCGCCGAAGGCCTTGCGGCTCTTGACGTACTCGACGGTCAGACGCAGCGCCGTCAGCGCGTGGCCAACCGCTATGGCGGCCGCGGCGATGCGCTCGGTCTGGAAATTCTTCATCACCGCGTAGAAGCCGGCATTCTCTTCCCCGAGCAGGTTCTCCGCCGGCACGCGGCAGTCCTCGAACACCAGTTCCGCGGTGTCCGAGCACAGCCAGCCGGTCTTCTTCAGTGCGCGGCCGACGCGGAACCCCGGCAGGCCCTTCTCGACGATGAACATCGAAAGGCCGCGCGAACCCTTGGCTTCGCGGTCGGTGCGCGCCGCGACGAAGTAGAGATCCGCGTGTACGCCGTTGGTTATGAACATCTTGGCGCCGTTCAGCACCCAATCGTTGCCGTCCCTGCGGGCGCGCGTGCGGATTGCCGCAACGTCGGATCCGGCGTCCGGCTCGGTGACCGCGACCGCAGTGATGCGCTCTCCGCGGATGATCGCGGGCAGGTACTTGTCGAGCTGCGCCTTTGAGCCCGCGTTGACAAGGTGCGGCGAAGCCATGTCGGTGTGTACCAGGACTGTCGCTGCGAAACCGCCAAAGGTCGTCCGCGAAAGCGCTTCGGCAAACACCAGCGCGGTCAGCGCATCGGCCTCCGCGCCGCCGTACTCGGCCGGATAGGTAATGCCGAAGAACCCCAGCTCGCCCATCTTGCGCAGAACCTCGCGCGGGACAAAGCCCTGTTCCTCCCATGCCTCCCCATGCGGCTCGACTTCTTTCGCCAGAAACCTTGCGACCTGCTCGCGCAGGGCGACATGCTCCTCGGTGAGGTAGATCGACTCCATGCCGCTGCGAGGGAAACGCGCGTCCATGGTTTACATCCGGAACACGCCGAAGCGCGTTTCCTCGATCGGCGCGTTGAGCGCCGCGGAGATTCCCAATCCCAGCACCATGCGGGTGTCGGCGGGATCGATCACGCCGTCGTCCCACAGCCGCGCGCTGGCGTAGTACGGATGCCCCTGGGTCTCGTACTGCGCGCGGATCGGCGCTTTGAACGCTTCCTCGTCTTCCCGGCTCCACGACTTGCCGGACTTCTCCAGCCCATCGCGCTTGACCTGCGCCAGCACGGCTGCCGCCTGCTCGCCGCCCATCACCGAGATGCGCGCGTTCGGCCACATCCACAGGAAACGCGGGCTATAGGCGCGGCCGCACATGCCGTAGTTGCCGGCGCCGAAGCTGCCGCCGATGATCACCGTGAACTTCGGCACGCGCGCACAGGACACGGCAGTCACCAGTTTGGCGCCGTCCTTGGCGATGCCGCCGGCCTCGTATTTCTTGCCCACCATGAAGCCGGTGATGTTCTGCAGGAATACCAGCGGGATGCGCCGCTGGGCGCACAGCTCGATGAAATGTGCGCCCTTCATTGCGGATTCGGAAAACAGGATGCCGTTGTTGGCAAGGACTCCGACCGGGTAGCCGAAGATGTGCGCGAAGCCGCACACCAGTGTGGTGCCGTAGAGCGGCTTGAATTCGTCGAGTTCGCTGCCGTCCACGATCCGGGCAATCACCTCGCGCACGTCGAACGGTTTGCGCGCGTCCGTGGGCACCACGCCGTGCAGTTCGGCCACCTCGTAAAGCGGCTCGCACGGCTCGCGGATGTCGAGCGCGATCTGCTTTTTCAGGTTGAGGTGCGAGACGATGCGGCGCGCCAGTTCCAGTGCATGCGGGTCGTTGAGCGCGTAGTGGTCGGCGACGCCGGAAGTGCGGGCATGCACATCCGCGCCGCCCAGCTCTTCCGCGCTCACCACTTCGCCGGTCGCGGCCTTGACCAGCGGCGGCCCGGCCAGAAAGATGGTGCCCTGGTTCCTGACGATGATGGCTTCGTCCGCCATCGCCGGCACGTAGGCACCGCCCGCGGTGCATGAACCCATCACCACCGCGATCTGCGGAATCCCGGCCGCCGACATGTTCGCCTGGTTGTAGAAGATCCGCCCGAAATGATCGCGGTCCGGGAACACTTCGTCCCAGGTGGGCAGGTTCGCACCGCCGGAATCGACAAGGTAGATGCACGGCAACCGGTTCTGCTGCGCGATCTCCTGCGCTCGCACGTGCTTCTTCACCGTCATCGGAAAATAGGTGCCGCCCTTCACCGTGGCGTCGTTGGCAACGATGACGCATTCCCGCCCCGATACCCGCCCCACGCCGGTAATGATGCCGGCGGCCGGCACCGCGCCGTCGTACATGTTCCACGCGGCAAGCTGCGACAGCTCCAGAAACGGCGAGCCGACATCGAGCAAGCGCCGGATGCGCTCGCGCGGCAGCAGCTTGCCGCGACTGAGATGTTTCTCCCGCGCCGCCTCGCCGCCACCCTGGCTGATGAGCCCGACCTTGGCGCTCAGGTCGGCCACCAGCGCTGCCATCGCCTCCCGACTGGCTTTGAAGTCGGGAGCGCGCGGATTGAGCTTGCTGTGAATCGCCGTCATGACGGTGACGTCCTGTCCGGAATCGGGTGGCCGGGCAGGAGTTGATACGGATGCTTCCAGCGCGGCAGGGCGCGGATGCGCGCAAGCCAGTCGCGGATGTTCGGATGCCGGTTCCAGTCGATGTCGATTTCGTCGTCGAAGAACAGGTACGCGCAAATCGACAGGTCGGCGATGGTCGGCCGATCGCCGACCACGAAGGCGCGGTCGGCAAGGTGCGTATCCAGCACCTTCCAGGCGCTTTCACAACGCTTGCGGAAATTCTCGACGACGGCCTTATCGGTGTCCGGCGCAAACTGGCGCAGGAAACGGTAGGTCGCCGTATAGCTGGTGAGTTTGTGGTTGTCCCAGAACAACCAGCGCAGGACTTCGCGGCGTTCCGAGTCGTCCTTCCAGCCGAACTGGCCGAACTGCCCGACCAGGTAATCGAGAATGACGCCGGACTGGCTCATGCGCTTGCCGTGGTGCTCGAGCACCGGCGCTTCGCCCATGACATTGATCTCGCGGTACGCCGGCGTCCGCGTTTCGCCGTTGAAAAAATCCACGAAGCGAGGCGCCCAGTCGGCACCGGCGAGTTCGAGGTACAGCGCCGGCTTGTACGAGTTACCGGACTGCGCGAAGCCGTAGAGGGTGTATTCGGCCATGATGTCTTGATCCGGATGCGAGTACGCCGGTCACCAGCCCCCGGTCGCAAGCCACTTGTCCACGTGCTCCACCCTGTCGGCGCCCCAGAACGGCTCACCGTCCACGATCATGTAAGGCGAGCCGCACACGCCGCGCTGGATTGCGGTCCCGGTCTCGGTCTTGAGCCGCTCTTTCATCACCGGGTCGGCGATGACGTCGAGCACTTTCTGCCTGTCCAGGCCGATCGATGCGGCCACGTCGGCAGTGACCTCCGGGCTGGAGATGTCCCGGTCATCCACCATGTAGGCACGATAGAGCGCTAGCACGGCCTCTTCCTGCCTGGCGGATCCCTGCGGCTCCAGCCAGTAGACGGTGCGCGCCGGCGCCTGGCTGGCGATCGGGAACTTGCCCGGCAGCTTGAACGGGATCCGGTACAGCCGCGCAGAGCGCTCCATGTCGCGCCTGCTGTATTCACCCTTCAGTGGCGCGTTGGGCAGCGGCACGCCGCCGGTCACCTTGAACACGACACCGAGCAGGAACGGCTTCCACTCGACGCTGCGGCCGTGCTTCGCCGCAAGGCGTGAAATCTGCGTCGCCGCCATGTACCCGTAGGGCGAAGCGAAGTCGAAGTAAAACTGGATCGGATTCGCCATTTTG
>JBGQGT010000243.1:0-3958 GCA_041497595.1 Gammaproteobacteria bacterium | reverse complement strand
TTCAGCGTCATCGCGGGCACTTCCTTCGGAATGCCGCCGTTGATCGCGCACACGCGCGACAGATACATGTCCTTCGATTCGGTGTGGATCACGTTGCCGAACACCACGTGGCCGACTTCATCCGGCGCCACCTTTGCCCGCGACAGCGCCTCGCGCACGCAGCGTGCGCCCAGATCGGTCGGCGCGAAGTCCTTGAGCGAACCGCCGAAATCGCCGATGGCGGTGCGTACGCCGGAAATAACCACTACTTCACGTCCGTTGTTCATTGCTTTTCTCCGGTTCGGATTCCAATTCCAGGTTTTATCCTTATCCCCGTTCGATCGCGAGCGCGACGCCCATGCCGCCGCCGATGCACAGCGAGGCGAGGCCTTTTTTCGCATCGCGCTTGATCATTTCATGAATCAGCGTCACCAGGATGCGGCAGCCGGAAGCGCCGATCGGATGGCCGATGGCGATGGCGCCGCCGTTGACGTTCACTTTCGCGGTGTCCCAGCCCATGTCGCGGTTCACCGCGATCGCCTGGGCGGCGAAGGCTTCGTTGATTTCCAGCAGGTCCAGGTCCTTGGGCGTCCAGCCGGCTTTCTTCAGGCACAGCTTGGAAGCCGGGATCGGACCAATGCCCATGATGCTCGGATCCACGCCGGCGGAAGAGTAGGCCTTGATGCGTGCCAGCGGCTTGAGACCAAGTTCCTTCGCCTTGCCTGCCGACATCATTATTACCGCCGCCGCGCCGTCGTTGATGCCCGAGGCGTTGCCCGCGGTTACGGTCCCGTTCTTGTCGAACGCGGGCTTGAGTCCGGCGAGAGATTCCGCCGTGGTGCCGTGACGCACGAATTCGTCCGAATCGAACACCACCGGATCGCCTTTCCTCTGCGGGATGGTGATCGGCACGATTTCGTCCTTGAAGCGGCCGGACTTTTGTGCGGCTTCCGCTTTCTGTTGCGAAGCGGCCGCGAAAGCGTCCTGTTCCTGGCGCGTCACGCCCCATTTCTTTGCAACGTTCTCCGCAGTGACGCCCATGTGGTACTGGTTGTACACGTCCCACAGGCCGTCCACGATCATCGTGTCGGTGAGTTTGTTGTCCATCATGCGCAGCCCGTCGCGCGCACCGTTCAGCACGTGCGGAGCGAGACTCATGCTCTCCTGGCCGCCGGCGATCACGATTTCGGCGTCACCGGCCTTGATCGCCTGCGCGGCCAGAAGCGTGGCCTTGAGTCCCGAGCCGCACACCTTGTTGATGGTCATTGCCGGCACCATGTCCGGCACGCCGGCGCGGATCGACGCCTGGCGCGCGGGATTCTGGCCGACACCGGCGGTGAGTACCTGGCCCAGCAGCACCTCGCTCACCATCTCCGGCTTGACGCCGGTTTTCTGGAGCAGCGCGGAAATGACCTTGGCGCCGAGTTCCGATGCAGGAATTCTGGAGATTGTGCCGCCGAATTTGCCGACCGCGGTGCGTAGCGCCGCGACGATTACCACGTCATCCATTTGAGAGGCTCCTCGATTCGGGATTTGCTGCAACACCAGCGCTGCCGGGGGCGTCTTGAAGCGTCCTGAGGGCGGCGAAAAAGAGGGCGCAGTTTACGCCCGCGATTCCGGGCTTGTCGAGAACTATGTTGCGTCGCGGCAACGACCCGTTAGTGGTACGCCCGATTGCGGGAACTGCCATACCGCACCATACCTGCTCTGGTCCGACGCAAGAGCCGTGTTACCACGATGAACGGGCGAGGCGATAAAGCCGATAAGTTTCCTTCGAGTCCCCCGGGCGACCGCCTTCCCAGATCATCTCCCAAGTACTGCCGACCTTTTGAACGTGGTTGTCCCTGTCCTGGACGATCAACACATCGCAATCGCTACGACGGTCCGCTTTCTCGAGGCGCTCGGTTAGGATGTTGCCGAAATACTCCAGGAGCGCGCGCTGGGGTTCGCCCAGTGACTGGCTGTAGATGCAACCGTGATTCGGCGGAAGCGCCGCCGTCAAACCGGCGACCGTCGTGCGGTACGACTTGCCCATGTCGAGCCACGCCAGCAGCAATGACATGGCTAGCGTCCACGTCAACACAAGCCCCATAACCCACGCGATCAGAGGCTTCTCGGGGCTGCGCGCGAGGCTCAACGACAATGTCAGCGCGGCAGCTGTGTAGAACAATGCAATCGCCATTGCAGTGGCGTGAATGCTGCGATCGTAGCCGGGCTGGAATGCCTCAAGCCGATTCGACAACCATTGCGGCACGCCAAACTGGATCGCGGTCCAGCAAATCCAGCCTACCGTCGCGCCAGCGGCAAGCAGCAGGAGCGCCGTTGCGAAAAATACATTGCCCGCCATTCGCGGGAGCGTGCTTATTCCGGAAGCGGCGATCAGGGACAGCGGCAGCAGCATCGGCAAGGCGTAAACCTCCCGACGTTCGGCGGCGATCGACAACACGCCAAAGATCGCGACGAATACGAGCAGCGGCAGCAGGACCTCGGTATGCGAGAACAAGTCACGGCGAGTTCGCCAGAGCGTCCACACTGCGACCGGCCAGATCGGCAAAGCGAACCATGGAATCGTCCTGGCATAGAAGAACGGTTCTCTCTCCGGACCCAGATGGGCAAAGCCGAGAAAGCGGCCCCAGTTCTGAATCCAGAACCACTCGTAAAACAAATCGGGTGCGCGCGGATAGAGTGCCATGGGCCAGACCAGCAGCCACGGCAACACGGCGGCAAATGCGATTGCAAGAGTCACGACGAATTGGCGGGTCCGCCAGTGCGGAAATGCAAACATCGCGACGACCACCATGCCCATGATGCCCGGCTCGAGCAATCCCTTGGACATGAACCCGATACCGATGCCGGTTCCGAGCCAGAAACCGCCGAGCCGCGGGCGCCGGCTTGCCAGCGCGAGCCCGTACAAGCTCACCGCGAAGCCGGTCAGCAGGGCCATGTCCGTGAGGAGCTGATGCCCATGTGCCAGCAGTCCGACGCAGGAGAGCAGCATCAGCACGGCCACCCGGCCATGCCCCGGGCCATAGAGTTCGCGGCCGCTCAGAGCGATGAAGAGGAGCGTGAGACCCATGTAGGTCGCCGTGGCAAGTCTTGCGGCATCGTGCAGAGGCAGCAACGGCGAGAAGATTTTTCCGAACAGCGCTGCCGTCAGGAAGTAGAGCGGCGGTTTCTCCATGAAAGGCTCGCCAGCCAGCGTAGGAACTACCCAATCCCCGGTCTGGAGGATGTGATAGACGATGCCGAAGGTGTAACCCTCGTCGGGTTTCCACGGGTCGTGGCCGATCAACCCCGGAATAATCCAGGCAATGCCGATCAAGATGACCACCGCAACCGGACGGGCGGCCATGGCTGAGCGCAGCCGTTCCACATTTCTATGGAATGTGGGCATCGATATTCAGGCGAGCAGCCGCACATTTCCGGGCACGATTTCCAGTGCACCGCATCCGAGTTCCATCAACGTCAGGACCCTAATCATGATCCTGGGCAAATTTCGATATCTGGCGGCGCGCCTTCTTCGTGGGGCGGCCTTTCGCGTACACAGGTGCCGATTGACGTTCGGCTTTGAGCAATGCGGCCTTCTCCTTCCGCATGCGCCGGCTCTCCTCGGACTCGCGGTAGAGCTTCGCCGCTTCCGCCGCCGGGCCGCGACGCTCGCTCAGCGCGAGCACCGTGATGTCCCACGTGAAGGGGCCGTTGCGCACGATCAGCGCGTCGCCGGCCTTGAGCAGCTTCGCCGGCTTGACCCGTTCGCAGTTGACCTGCGCCTTCCCGCCCTCGACCGCAGCCGCTGCCAGCGCGCGGGTTTTGAAAAAGCGGGCCGCCCATAACCACTTATCTGTCCGGATGCGATCAGGTTCATCAGTCATGTTGGCGATCTCAGGGGGCGGCCCTATTGCGCGCCTGCCCGCAAGCGGGCGACTCCGTCGCTAACGAGTCCGGCGCGCCCGCCCATAACCACTTATCTATCCGGATG
>JBGQGT010000242.1:0-3965 GCA_041497595.1 Gammaproteobacteria bacterium | reverse complement strand
TCCTGCCGCGCTTCGGCGGCCGAAATCGGCGCTGTCACTGCCTTCGCCGCCAGCGCAAGCTAGGCGAGGCAAGCCGTTTAAGTCCCAAGCCATCTACAATGAAGGCACCGGCAGGCCGGTGCCCCCGGCCTGAAAAATCCGGCTCTGAGCGGGCGGCCTTGCGGCCGCCCGTTCTTTTGTGGAGGACCGATGCTGATCGCAAGACGGGAGATCGAAAGCGCGGGGCAGCGCATCCGCGCGCACCTCGCGCCGACTCCTTTGATACGCGCGCAACATTTCAGCCGCGAACTCGGGGCCAACATATTCTTCAAGCTGGAAATGTTGCAGCCGACGCACTCGTTCAAGGTTCGCGGCGCGTTCAGCGCGCTCACGAAACTCACCGAAAAACAGAGGAAGCGCGGCGTAGTCACCGCCTCGGGCGGCAACCACGGACTGGCAGTCGCCTACGCCGCCGCCACACTCGGCATCCCCGCAACCGTGTACCTGCCGGAATCGGCTACCGAGACCAGACTCGCCGCGATCCGCCGCTTCGGCCCCGAGATGGTCGTTCACGGCAGCGCCTGGGACGACGCCAACGCGCTGGCAATGAAAGTCGCCGGCGAATCGGGCCGCGCCTACATCCATCCGTTCGACAATCCGATGGTCATGGCCGGCCAGGGCACGATCGTGACCGAACTTCTGGCGCAACTGCCGGAACCGGACCTGATCGTCGCCTCAATCGGCGGCGGCGGGCTGATTTCCGGAATCCTCTCCGCGGTTCAGCACTACTCGCCGGGCACCCGCGTATTCGGCGTCGAGACCGAGGGGGCGGACTCGATGTACCAGAGCTGGAAAGCGGGAAAGATCGTCGAACTGCCGGCGATCACCTCCATCGCCGGGACTCTGGGCGCACGCAAGACCGAGAAAACCCAGTTTGAAATCGTGTCGCAATACGTTGCCGACCTGGTCACGGTATCGGACAACGCGGCCATCCGGGCGCTGATTACCATCCTTCAGGAAGAAAAGCTGCTCACCGAACCGGCGACCTCCTGCTCGGTCGCGGCGCTGCTGGACGGCAAGATCCCGGTGAAGCCCGGGGAAAACGTGGTCGTCGTTTTGTGCGGGGCGAACGTGGCCCACGAGAAAGTTCACGAATGGGAGTCCGCGGCGCGCAACCTCACCGCCAAGGCGCGCAGACGAAAAGGCGACGCGAAGTAAAACGCAGAATTCTGCAAATCGCGTCGCGACGTGTTTGCTCAGCGTTTGACGCGTTCCCGGTTCGACACGATCAAGCAATCTCTCGCAAAACCGCACTCCAGGCCTTGGTTAGATTGATTCTGTCGTAACCGCCGCCGCCGAAAGCCATCAGGCGTCCCGCGGAGAAGCGCCTGGCGATCTGCACCAGGCTCTGCGCTGCGTGCGCGTGCGCGGCCGGCGAATACTCGAGGTGCGCCAGCGGATCGCCTTTCAATCCGTCGGCGCCGCACTGAAACACCACAAAATCCGGTTCGAACCTGGTCAGGTGCGCCGCCACCCGCTGCCAGACCCGCACGAACTCCCTGTCGCCGGAGCGCGGCGCAAGCGGGATGTTGAGCTTGGTGCCCTTGGCGTTTCCCTTGCCGGTTTCGTCCTCGCGCCCGGTGCCGGGATAGAGATGATTGCCGTCCTCGTGGATGTCGGCAAAAATCAGATCGGCATCGTCCTCGAACGCATAAAAGATGCCGTCGCCGTGGTGCACGTCGATGTCCACGTAGGCCACGCGCCTGATGCCGTACCGGGAACGCAGCGTCTCGATCACCACGCCGAGATCGTTGAATACGCAGAATCCGGCCGCATGATCGCGCCCGGCATGATGAAGCCCTCCGATCGGCTGAAAGGTGCGCACGCACTCGCCCGCCATGATGCGGGCAAGGCCGTCCAGAGCGGACCCGACCACGGTCGCAGACGCCCGGTACACGCCCGGAAAAACCGGCGTGTCGCCGTTGTCGAGATACTCGAGCCGGTCGCGCTCGGCGTGCACTACTTTTTCGACATGGCGCTTGCTGTGAAAGCGCTCGATTTCCTCGCGCGTCGCGACCCGCGGCGCCTGCACCGGTACTTTCTCCAGCAGCCCCTGGGCGGCGGCCTCCCTGTAGAACGCGCCCTGCCGGTCGGCCCCGAGCGGATGACCGTCGGGAAAACCATAGCGCGCCAGCTCCTCGCCGACGTAAAGCGCCGCCTGTGCCGGCGCGGCACTTTGCACTCTTCGCGACATCAGCACCGTTGTGGCTCCCGTTGCGAACATGCCAGCCGCCATCCCCCGCAGCAGCTCGCGCCGCATCGCATCCGGCTCAGAATGCTTCGCCACAATTCCAGCAGACCTGAAAATGTCCGGGACTGCCTTCATGGCAACGCGGGCAGATCACGGATCCAGAACTGGGCGCCGGCTGCTCGATCTGACGGATCACGTCGCGTGCCCGTTGCAGATCACGCTCGTCCACGATCCACACTTCGGGGTAGGCATGGGTAAACGGAATCTCGCCCAGCCCGCCCTGCAGGTTCTCGTTGAATACCGTGGCGTCGATCCCCGCCTGTCCCAGCAGTCCACGCACCAGGTGCGCGTCCGGCAACGTGGCAGCGGAATAGATCTTGATCATCAGAACAGATCCATCTGGCCGTCGAGTCTCGGGAGCTTGAACTTCGTCGTATCCAGCGGCCCGCGACGCACGTGGTTCAGCCCAAGCCGGACGCAAGCCATGTTGAATCGCTTGCTCAGCAGATCCGCCAGTTCCCCCGCCCCGCGCATGCGCGAGCCGAAGTTCGGGTCGTTTTCGCGCCCGTCGCGCATATCGCGTACGCGACTCATCACGTGTGCCGCCTTGAGCGGGAAGTTACGTTCGAGCCAGTCCTTGAACAAGTCCTTGACCTCCCAGGGCAGTCTCATCAGGGTGTAGCCGGCACGGTCTGCGCCCGCCTCGCGTGCCGCTTCAAGCACGGATTCGATTCCCGAATCGGTCAGAAACGGCACCACCGGCGCCACCATTACTCCGGCCGGCACGCCGGCCTGCGCCAGCCTGCGGATCGCCTCGATGCGCCGCGCCGGCGCCGAGGCGCGCGGTTCCATGCGCCGGGCGATATCGTGATCCAGGGTGGTGACTGAAATATAGACCTGAACCAGATTCTTCGCCGCCATTGGCGCCAGGATATCGAGATCGCGCTCCACCATGGCGTTCTTGGTGATGATGGCACAGGGATGATTGCAGGCTGCCAGCACTTCCAGGATCGAGCGCGTGATTTTCCATTCGCGTTCCACCGGCTGATAGGGGTCGGTGTTGGCGCCGATCGTAATGCAATCGCAGGTGTAACCGGGCCTGGCAAGCTCCGCTTGCAGCAACTCCGCCGCGTTGGTCTTGGCAAACAGCCGGGTCTCGAAATCCAGCCCCGGCGACAGGTTCAGGTACGCATGCGACGGGCGCGCGTAGCAGTAGATGCAGCCGTGCTCGCAACCGCGGTAAGGGTTGATCGACTGGGTGAAGGGAATGTCCGGCGATTCGTTGCGGGAAATGATGCTCCTGGCCCGCTCCACGGTGACGATGGTCGGGGGACGGCCGGGCTCCTCCTCCAGCGGCGTATCCCAGCCGTCGTCGAAAGCCTCGCGCGCATCCTTCTCGAAGCGCCCTTCGGGGTTAAAGGTGGCGCCGCGGCCTTTGTGGGCCGCGCCGTGGTCACCAGCTACCGTCTTCATTGCCATACTGGATATTTAACCAGTATTCCGTCCAACAGGGAAGCGCACCAAAAAAGGGCCGAGGTACGAGGCCCGAGGTTCGAGCGGTGCTGTTACTCGGCCCTCGTTCCTCGGCCCTCGTACCTCATGATAGTCCCATCATCCGGATCGCCGTCTTGCACAGTTCGGCTTCGGGATTGGCGAACGCATCGAGGATGCTGAAGTGGTTGTCTTCCGGGCAAGGAATGTCCTCGGCGATGACGCTGCGCCAGTTGTTGGCCAG
>JBGQGT010000241.1:0-3965 GCA_041497595.1 Gammaproteobacteria bacterium | reverse complement strand
TGCCGGTAGAGCACATCCTCCACTTCGATCGTGGAAATGTTCTCTCCGCCGGAGATGATGATGTCCTTGGACCGGTCCTTGATCCTGGCGTAGCCGTCCGGGTACATCACCGCCAGATCGCCGGTGTGGAACCAGCCGCCCTCGAACGCCTCTTCGGTGGCCTTCGGATTCTTGAGGTAGCCCTTCATGGTGATGTTGCCGCGAAAGAAAATTTCGCCCATGGTCCGTCCGTCGCGCGGTACCGGCTGCAGCGTCTTGGGATCGAGCACGTCCATTGCCTCCTGCAAGACGTAACGCACGCCCTGCCGTCCGTTCAGCTCGGCGCGCTGATCCGGCGGCAGTTCGTCCCACTCCGGATGCTTGGCGCACACCGATGCCGGACCGTACACCTCGGTCAGACCATAAACATGAGTCAGGTCCACTCCCATGCGCTCCATGCCTTCGATGACCGCCTGCGGCGGCGCGGCGCCCGCCACCATCGCCGAAACCTTGTGATCGATTCCGGCGCGCAGTTCGGCCGGCGCATTGATCAGCATGTTATGCACCACCGGCGCGCCACAGAAATGCGTGACCCTGTGGCGCCGGATCAGGTCGAAAACCGGCGCGGGTTCGACTCGTCGCAAGCACACGCTGGTGCCGGCCAGCGCCGCCAATGTCCACGGGAAACACCAGCCGTTGCAATGGAACATCGGCAGTGTCCACAGGTACACCGGGAAGTGCGGCATCGCCCAGGTGACGATGTTGCTGATCGCATTGAGATAGGCGCCGCGATGATGCGTCACGACGCCCTTGGGATTTCCGGTCGTGCCCGAGGTGAACGACAGCGCGATCGCGTCCCACTCATCGTCCGGAAGCCTCCAGTCAAACTCCGGATCGCCAGCCCCAATGAAATTCTCGTACTCGGCTTCACCCAGCAGCTCGCCGCCCGCGACAAGAGGATCGTCGATATCGATTACGAGCGGCTTGTGCTCAATCTGCCGCAGCGCCTTGGCAATCGTGGCGGAATACTCGCGGTCGGTGATCAGCACCTTGGCCTCGCCGTGAGTGAGCATGAACGCGATCGCCTCTGCATCCAGGCGCGTGTTGAGTGTATTCAGAACCGCACCCGTCATCGGCACGCCGTAGTGCGCCTCGAACATCGCCGGCACGTTGGGCGCCATGACGGCGACCGTGTCACCGACGCCGACGCCGCGCCGGACCAGCGCCGAAGCCAGCCTGCGGCAGCGTTGGTAGGTTTGCGCCCAGGTCAGGCGCCGCTCGCCGTGGATGACCGCGGCGCGCTGCGGATAGACCTCCGCCGCCCGCGCCAGAAATGACAGGGGTGACAGGGCAACATGGTTGGCCGGATTTCGATCCAGGCCGGTGCGGTAAGGATTGACGTGACTCAAAACTGCTCCGGAAATCTGAAAAATTCAGGGTGCCGCGGTTTGCCGCCGCGTCCGGCTGCGGCGCTCCGGCGACACCACCCAATAATAAGGGATTGCATCGAATCCACGGCCGGGGGAGGCGCCGACAAAACCTCGAAAACCGTGGAAGATTGTTCGCAAAGAGCTTGACGCAAGTGAAGAAATTTATCCCCGACGCTTGCCGGATCGGCATTGAATGGTGATAAGATTATCGTCCACGGAAGCATGTGCCCGCCAAGGAAGCCCGTTTGAAGCCGACAACGCTGGTGATGTCCGATGATGCCTGAGCGCGCCAACCGCACGTTCATTTGCAGCGTGCTGTTCCTGGACATCGCCGAATACTCGAAGAAGCCGGTGTCGGAGCAGATACAGCTCAAGGATCAGTTCAACGCACTGATCGCCGAGGCCATTCGCGACATCGCGCCGAACGACCGCATCATTCTGGATACCGGCGATGGGGTTGCGATCAATTTCCTCGGCGACCCCGAAGACGCGCTGTTCGTGGCGATGAGCCTGCGCGAGTCGTTTGCCCCCAGGCCCAACGAACCGCCAAAGCTTCCGGCCCGCATCGGCATCAACCTCGGCCCGGTCCGGCTGGTCCGGGATCTCAACGGGCAGCCCAACATCATCGGCGACGGCATCAACGTGGCGCAACGCGTAATGGGATTCGCGCTGCCGGGGCAGATTCTGGTGTCGCGCTCCTACTTCGAAATGGTGTCGCACATTTCCGAGGGCTACGCCAAGCTGTTCCGCAACGAAGGTTCGCGCACCGACAAGCACGTGCGCGAGCACGAGATTTACAGCGTCGGCTACACCAACGCCGATGACACGGCCATACGTTCTCCGGCCGAGCGCGCCCAGGCTTCGTCCCGCGAGGGCATACGCCAGCATGCCACCGCAACCATGGCCACCGGTACTGGCGACTGGCTGGCCGTAATCGAGCCCTGGCTGAACAACAGGACCATTGCCTATGGCACCGCAACATTGTCGGTGGGAGCGTTCGCGTTGGCGGTCCTGCTTAACTTTCTCGGCCAGGGCGACCTGACGGCGGCGCCGGTGAAGCACGAAGCCCAAACAGCGCAGAAGAAATCCCAGGCCGCCGGCAATGCCGGGGAACCTGCCGTTTTCGGATTTCCCAGGTCGGCGGAGAAGAAACCCGCCGCCGGCGTGAAGCCTGCCGTCAAGAAAGAAGCCCGGGAGAAAAAATCCTCGGCGTTGGCATTTTTGTCCGGTGACGACCAACCCAGGGAAGCCGCCAAGCCGATCGGTACCGGGGTAATCGCGCTGGCGATCGCGCCATGGGGGGAAGTTTACGTGGACGGCGACCGCGTCGGAGTCAGCCCGCCGGTAAACGAAGTGGAAGTCGCGCCGGGCAAACGCAAGATCGAAATCCGCAATGGCAGTTTCCCGGTTTACACTCAGGTAATCGAGGTAAAAGCGGACCAGAAAGTGCGCATCAAGCATAAGTTCAACTAGAACAACACGAAACCATGCCCACGATGCGACTTGCACTGATCCTGATCCTGGCCGCGAATCTTGCAGCCGGCTGCGCGACCAGGTCGTTCCGGGACTTTTTCCTTGCCAGGACGGCCGGCAGCAGCTACCTCGAGGAAGGCATTCGCAACTACGAGGAGGGAAACTACCGGACATCCGCCCGGCGGCTCCAGTACGCGCTGGAAGAAGGCCTGACCCGCCCTGACCGCGTCAAGGCGCACAAATACCTGGCGTTCATCGCCTGCGTTTCGGGCCAACAGCTCACCTGCCGCGAGGAGTTCAGCATCGCACTGGAGCTCGATCCGTCGTTCGAACTCGACGCCGCGGAAGTCGGACACCCGATCTGGGGGCCGGTTTACAAGAACGTGAAGGCAAAACAGAAGTGATGGATCTCGCCCGATGACTCCAAATAGTTCGATCGCCACGCTGGGCCGCTACGAAATCCTGGCCGAACTCGGCCAGGGTGCGATGGGTGTGGTCTACAAGGCGCGCGACCCGATGCTCGATCGCGTGGTCGCGATCAAGACGGTGAACCTGACCCTGCCCAAGGATGAACTGGCGGAGTACGAAGCGCGCTTCTACCAGGAGGCCAAGGCCGCCGGCGGTCTGTCCCACCGCAACATCGTCACTATCTACGACATCGGCCGCAGCGAACGCATCGCTTATATGGCGATGGAGCTTCTCGAAGGCGATGAACTGCGCAAGCTGTTGCAGGCGCGCGCGCCGATTCCGCTTTCACGGGCACTGGACATTGGCGCTCAGGTCGCCGAAGGCCTGCAGTACGCCCATGAGCGCCACATCATCCATCGCGACATCAAGCCGGCAAATATCATGGTGTTGCAGGACGGACTGGTGAAAATCACCGATTTCGGCATCGCGCGCATGCGCACCAACGAAGTGAAGACCATGACCGGCATGATCCTTGGTTCCCCCAAATACATGTCGCCGGAACAGGTGTCGGGAAAGCGCGCGGATACCCGGTCCGACATCTTTTCCCTCGGGGTGGTGATCTACGAGATGCTCACCGGCACCTCGCCTTTCGTCGCCGACAACATACACGGCGTG
>JBGQGT010000240.1:0-3965 GCA_041497595.1 Gammaproteobacteria bacterium | reverse complement strand
TGGACGCCGTATTCGCGGTGGCGGACAGGCTCACGGTGATGGTCAACGGCCAGGTGCTCGAGTCCGGACCACCGGTGCAGATCCGCGCCAGCCGCGCCGTTCAGGAAGCCTACCTCGGCACGGCGGACTGAAAAATGCGTCGCAAGATTACATGTCTGTAGAAACTCCGCTGATCGAAGCAAGAGGCATTCATGCTTACTACGGCGCGAGCCATATTCTGCACGGCGTGGATCTGCTGGTGCATCGTGGCGAGACCATAGGCCTCATGGGGCGCAACGGCATGGGCAAGACCACGCTGATCCGGAGCATTCTGGGTCTGTTGCCGCCGCGCTCTGGAACGGTCCGGGTGCGCGGAAAGAACATGACGGGTACGGCGCCGCACGATATCGCGCGTGCCGGCATAGCCTACGTGCCGGAGGGGCGCGGTGTCTTTCCGAATCTTTCGGTACGCGAGAATCTGGTCATGGCGGCACGGCCAGGCCCGGACGGCCGCCGCGAGTGGACTTATGAACGCGTGCTCGCCACCTTTTCAAAGCTGGCCGAGCGCCTGGATCACGGCGGCCAGCAACTCTCCGGCGGCGAGCAGCAGATGTTGACCATCGGGCGCGCGCTGCTGACCAATCCTGACCTGCTGATACTCGACGAAGCGACCGAGGGACTGGCGCCGCTGGTGGCGCGGGAGATCTGGACCATCCTGCGGCAGATTCGCGACACCGGAATCGCCGCGATCATCGTGGACAAGAATTTCTCCGCAGTTTCCGCGATCGCCGACCGTAGCGTCATATTGGTCAAGGGCCGTGTGGTGTTCGAGGGTTCCAGCGACCAACTGCGTCGCAGCCCGGAAACGTTGCGGCGCCATTTGGGGATCTAGTGTCCTGTTCCGCTAATTCGCGGGTTTTCCGATCGATGATGGATTGTTGCCAAATGGATATGAGATCTGCCTTCCAAAGTTCGCCAGTTGCCCCACGAATCAGCGGAACAGGACACTAGATGTTCCAAACTGCCGGCGGCCATCGTCTCGAGTACAGTCGGATCGATCCCGAATCGCATCCGGGCGCGGCGGCGGACGCTCCGGTGCTGTTGTTCCTGCATGAAGGTCTGGGGTCGGTCGCACTGTGGAAGGATTTTCCCGAAAGGGTGTCGCATGCCACCGGTTGCCCCACTATCGTCTATTCGCGATACGGGTACGGCAAGTCCGACCGTCTTGCCGAGGCGCGCGGCGTGGACTACATGCACCGCGAGGCGTTGGAAGTCCTGCCGCAGTTGCTCGACGCGCTTTCCATCCGCAACCCGATCCTGATCGGTCACAGCGACGGCGCTTCGATCGCGCTCATCCATGCCGGCGCCGGAAGCCGCCCGGTCCGCGGCCTGGTGCTGCTGGCGCCGCACGTTTTCGTCGAAGACATCACGGTGGAGAGCATCGCGCAGGCCAGGGCGGCCTTCGACACCACCGGCCTTGCAGCCAGGCTGGGCCGTTATCACGACCACGTGGAGTCCATGTTCCGGGGCTGGAACGATATCTGGCTGCACCCGGACTTTCGCCGCTGGAACATCGAGGAGTACCTGCCCGGTGTCACCTGTCCGGTGCTGCTGATCCAGGGCGAGGACGACCCATACGGGACTGCCGCCCAGGTTACGGCGATCGCAACACAGGTGAACGGCCCCGTCGAAACATTGATGCTCCCGAACTGCGCGCACTCGCCCCAGGTGGACCAGAAGCAGGCGACCGTTGACAAAATCGCACACTTCGTCGACGGGCTAAGCGAAAAAACATCGGCCGCAGAAAATCGGTCTTGAACACCACCAGCCGGCCTGGCAACCGGAGTTCACCGGCCGCATTCAGGTTGCCTGCTGCGAGGGCGTTGGCGACCCATGGGGCGCGGCAGCCGCATTGCTTCTGCTAGACTGCGCGGCAACGTCAAACGTGAGGTCGCCCGCACAGCATGTTGAAAGGCAAGTCGGCTGTCATTACCGGTTCCACCAGCGGCATCGGTCTGGGCATCGCCCGGGCCTTCGCCGCCCAGGGTTGCAACGTCATGCTCAACGGCTTCGGCGACGTGGCGGAAATCGAAAGATTGCGCGCCGGACTTGCCGCCGAACACAAGGTCAGTGTGCTGTACTCATCGGCCGACATGGCCAGGCCTGCCGAAATCGTGGCAATGATCGATCAGGCGAAGCGGCGCTTCGGCGCCGTGGATGTGCTGGTCAACAACGCCGGCATCCAGCACGTGGCGCCGGTGGACGAATTCCCCATCGAAAAGTGGGACGCGATCCTCGCGATCAACCTGTCATCGGCATTTCATGCCATCCGCGCCGCGCTTCCCGAAATGAAAAACAAGGGCTGGGGCCGCATCATCAACGTGGCCTCTGCTCACGGACTGGTTGCTTCCCCGTTCAAATCGGCGTATATCGCCGCCAAGCACGGTATGGTCGGATTGACCAAGACCGTGGCGCTCGAGACCGCGGGCAAGGGTGTCACCTGCAACGCGATCTGCCCGGGGTACGTGCTGACCCCGCTGGTGGAGAAGCAGATCGACGACCAGGTGAAGGTGCACGGCATCGCGCGTGAGGACGTCATCAGGGACGTCATCCTCGAGCGCCAGCCGAGCAAGGAGTTCGTCAAGGTCGAAGAAGTGGCCGCGCTTGCGGTGTTTCTCGGCGGCAATTCCGCCGCCTCGATCACCGGCGCGGCGCTGTCGATCGACGGCGGATGGGTGGCGCAGTAGGGCGGTGAAGGGTGCCCCGCAAGGGAATACCGGCATTTGGCCATAAATGAGTGAATGAGTGAAGGGTAACAGCAGATAACCCAAACCAACGTAGCCCCGGACATGAACGTCATTCAACCTCAGATCAATGGATCGCTGAAAGTCAGCGGGGATATCGAAATCGTCTCCGCCGACGGAACGGTGATAAAGCGCATGACCGAGGTGTGGCTGTGCCGCTGCGGCCGGTCGGCGAAAAAACCGTTCTGCGATGGCAGCCATACCAAAGCCGGATTCCGCGATGAGGTGCGCGTCGGGGCCTATCAGCCGAAAGCGCTCGATCCCGGCGCGCCGGGCGCACAGCTACGCATCACGCTCAAACCCAACGGTCCGCTGCGTTGTTTCGGCGAGATGCAGCTTGCCGACGGCAAGGGTGCGGCGGCGTGGATTGGTGGACAGGCGTCGTTGTGCCGTTGCGGTGGTTCGAAGAACAAGCCGTTCTGCGACGGCACGCACAAGGACATCGGATTTGCCGCGGAGTAGGCGGCGTTTGCAGCAGGAGCGGGTGCAGTGGAAGTGGTACCGTAGGTAACCGGAAGCCGTCTCGTGACCGGCGGGCATCGCGCACAACCTAGATGCCGAGCTCAACAGTCCCCGGGATGACATTTACAACGGAGGAGAGACCATGGAAATTGTGAGAATGTACGGGCCGCTGGTCGGCCGTGTTTTGCTGGCTTTGATCTTCATCATCGCCGGATTCGGGAAGATCACCGGCTTCGCGGGTACGGTCGGCTATATGCAGGCGTACCACATGCCGATGACCCAGATCCTCGCGGTCATAGCGATCATTGTCGAACTCGGTGGAGGGATCATGATCGCCGTGGGCTGGAAGGCGCGTTGGGGCGCCGCAGCACTCTTCATCTTCGTGCTCGTCGCCTCCTTCGTATTCCATGCCTTCTGGACGGTGCCGGCTGACCAGGCGCAGTTGCAGAACATCATGTTCATGAAGAACCTGGCGATCATGGGCGGCATGCTCTACATCATCGTTTACGGCTCCGGGCCGCTCAGCGTGGACAAGAATCGCTGAGCTTTCGCCGCATCACCAACAAAAAAAGACGCGGCCTTGGCCGCGTCTTTTTTTTGCCGGAGGGAGTCAACCCAGGCGTTTTACCACCTCGGTAACCACGACCTCGTCGCGATATTTGTCCCGCATCCTGCGTCCGGCGATGATTGTCTTCTTCACCATGAGGTCTTTCGATTGCG
>JBGQGT010000239.1:0-3971 GCA_041497595.1 Gammaproteobacteria bacterium | reverse complement strand
GGCGCGCGCGATCGCCGATTGTGCGATCCCGGTCATATCGGGAGTCGGCCACGAAACCGATTTCACCATTGCCGATTTCGTTGCCGACGCGCGGGCACCGACGCCAACCGCCGCCGCAGAGCTGGCGAGCCCGAACCGGGAAGAGTTGCTGGCACGGTTGGGCGCGCTGTGCCGGCAGCTGAAACGCAGTGCCGATCGCCTGCTGGAAGCGCGCATGCAGCGGCTCGACTACCTGGGGAAACGTCTGGTTCACCCGGGGGAGCGCATCCGCAACCAGACCCAGCACCTCGCGCATCTGGCTACGCGGCTCAAATCGTCAATGGCAAGAGCGCTGGACACGGCCTCGTGGCGTATTGCCGAACTCCTGGGCAGATCGCGGGCGATGCGGCCGGACCTCGATGCGGCTGCGCTACGGCAGCGGGACCTGGCGCTGCGCCTGAAACTCGGTTATGCGCGCCTGCTGGAGCTTCACGATGTGCGGCTGCGCAGGCTGGGTGCAAATCTGGAGCACCTCAATCCGCGGTCGGTTCTGGAGCGCGGCTACAGTATCGTCGCCAGGGATGATGGCCGCATCGTGCGCTCGGCGGCTGAAGTGCAGACCGGTGAACGGCTGCGGCTGGCGTTTGCGCACGGCGCCGCGCGGGCACGCGTCGAGAGCAAGGAAGACGGGGACTGATTGCGGCATGCGGTAGGGAAGGGGTATCGTTAGATCGGCAGCCGCTGTTGGCCCGACGCGCAAGCCCGCCTGTGCCCGACCGCTGCAACCGGGCAGGATCAATCAACCAGATCAATAATGAGGAGGAATTATGTCGCTCGTGAAGAGAATGCTTTCCCTGATCGCTTTGGCCCTGTTCGCGGTGCTGTCGATGAACGCGAATGCCCAGCTTGCCGACAAAAAGGTGCTGACGCTCGAAGCTGCGAGAAAAATCGCCGCGGCGGCGGAAGGCGAAGCCAGGAAGAACAACTGGAACGTGGTCATCGCCGTGGTGGACGACGGCGGACATCTGATCTATCTGCAGCGGATCGACGGCACGCAAACCGGCAGCATCGACGTGGCCATCGGCAAGGCCCGCACCGCGGCGGCATTCAAGCGTCCGACCAAGGTTTTCGACGAGCTGGCCAAGACGCGGCCTTCGATCACATCCATCTCGCCGACCGCCGTGCTCCTCGAAGGCGGCATCCCGGTCGTGGCGGGCGGGCAGGTGGTCGGTGCGGTCGGGGTAAGTGGCGTTACTTCGCAGCAGGACGCACAGGTCGCCGAAGCCGGCATCGCCGCGCTGGGCATGTAACGAGTCTCGAAATTGGCTGCATCCATCGGCCATCGCCGATGGATGCAGCCACCGCGGTTGCTAAACTTTCAATTCCTTCTGCAGCCAGCCCACGATCTTTTCCGGCAGTTCCCCGTCCAGGCTGTCGAACGCTTTTACTTCCTGCATCGCCCGCAGCCAGGTGAGCTGGCGTTTTGCCAGCTGCCTCGTGGCGGCAACGGCTTTGTCGCGCAACGTCCCCAACCCGAACTCGCCATCGAGGTATTGCCACGCCTGCCGGTAGCCCACGCAACGCATCGAAGGCAGTGAGAACTTGAGGTCGTAGTCCTCGCGCAGCGCGCGCACCTCGTTGATCAGTCCCAGTTCCAGCATTTCATCGAAACGCGCGGCGATGCGTTGATGCAGAGCCGCGCGGTCCCCAGGGATCAGCGCGATCGGGATCAGGCGATAGGGCAGGCTTGCGCTCCTGCCGGCGGCGATCAGCTCGGACATCGGCTTGCCGGTCAGGTAAAAAATCTCGATTGCGCGCTGGATGCGTTGCGCATCGTTCGGGTCGAGGCGTTCGGCGGTGGCTGGATCGATGCGCTCGAGCTCGCGATGTATGGCGGGCCAGCCGGCCTCGATGGCCATCGCGTCGATCACCATGCGGATGTCCGCATCCGCCCCCGGCAGGTCGGAAAGCCCCTCCTGCAGCGCCTTGAAATAGAGCATGGTGCCGCCGGTGAGCAGCGGCACGCGTTCGCGTTGGACGATGCCGCGCATCGCCTCCAGCGCATCATCGCAAAACTGCGCCGCCGAATAATTTTCGGTGGGATCGATGATGTCGATCAGATGATGCGGCACCTTGAGCCGGGTTGCCAGATCCGGCTTGGCGGTGCCGATGTCCATGCGCCGGTACACCAGCGCCGAATCGACGCTGACGATTTCCACCGGAAAATGCCGCGCCAGTTCAAGCGCGACCCCGGTCTTGCCGCTGGCGGTGGGCCCCATCAACAGAATTGCCGCGGGCAATTCTGTCGAGGGACCAGGGGCGAGGGACGAGGGGCGAGGCATTAAAACTACGGCGACTGGCTTCCAGCGGGTTTACTCGTCCCTCGTCCCTCGCCCCTCGTCCCTGTCATTTCCCCCTCATGAACATCTTGTCCAGCTCGCCTATCGTGACCTGGAACCAGGTCGGCCGCCCGTGGTTGCACTGGCCGGAGCGTTCGGTCGCTTCCATGTCCCGCAGAAGCGCGTTCATTTCGGCCAGGGTGAGCAGGCGGTTGGCCCTGACCGCAGCGTGGCAGGCCATGGTGGAAAGCATTTCGTT
This sequence comes from Gammaproteobacteria bacterium, assembly GCA_041497595.1. GTDB lineage: Bacteria > Pseudomonadota > Gammaproteobacteria > Burkholderiales > JACQAP01 > JACQAP01. The sequence goes on along the minus strand of JBGQGT010000239.1, from coordinate 1,394 downwards.
CTGGCGCTCGGCGAGCACACGGCTGCCGCCGAACTGCGCGACTTCCCTGAGCACGTCGCGGGCGAGTTCACCTGCGTCGGCCTGGACAAGAGTCATCGGCACCGCGCGTACCGCGATCGCATTCGGCGCGATGACCGCAAGGTGGAAGCCGAGTCTGGACAGGGTCTGCGCATTGTCTTCGACAGTCGCCACGTCGAGCGCGCTTGCCGCCATGGTGGCAGGGATCAGCAGCTGCTGCGTCGGGATGTGGTCATCGTCCAGCGCGCTCTTGAGCTGCTCGTAGACGATGCGCTCGTGGGCGGCGTGCATGTCCACCACCACCAGGCCCTTGTCGTTCTGCGCCAGGATGTAGATCCCGGCCAGCTGCGCCAGGGCGAATCCAAGCGGATGCGGCGCATCCTGCGGCAGCGCCGCAGTCGCGCGTGCCGGTGCCTCCAGCGTGGCCTGGCCTGCGCCGAACAGGGTTGCATAGAACGCTGCCGGCTCCGCGGCGCTCCGGTCCATTCCCGACTGGCGAAAGGCGGTTGCGTCCGCGCGCGTGAATGCCATTGCAGCGCCGGACTCCTGCGCAGGCGGCGTTCCCGCACGGGTCCCGGCCAGCGCCTTCTCGAGGGCGTGAAAAACGAACTGGTGAATGCCGCGCGCGTCCCTGAAGCGCACCTCGATCTTGGTAGGGTGAACATTCGCATCCACCAGTGCCGGGTCCAGGTCCAGAAACAGCACGTAGGCGGGATGGCGCTCGTGATGAAGCACATCGTGGTAGGCCTGGCGCACCGCGTGTGCCAGCAACTTGTCGCGAACGTAACGGCCGTTGACGAAGAAGTACTGCGCGTCGCGGGCCCCGCGCGAGTAGGTCGGTTGGGCGACCAGGCCGCGCAGACGAAAGCTGCCGGCCTCGACCAGGACCGGGATAGCGGCTTCGCGGAACGCTTCTCCCAGTACGGCATGGATGCGCTCCCCGGCGCTAGCTGGATGCAGGTGCGACTGCGCGCGGCCGTTGTGCGTGAGCGTGAAACGCACGTCCGGGCGCGACAGGGCGATGCGTCTGAAAGTTTCTTCGCTGTGGGCGAACTCGGTCGCTGGACTCCTGAGGAATTTGCGCCGGGCAGGGGTGTTGAAGTAAAGCTCGCGCACTTCGACCGTGGTGCCGGCGGCCGCGGCAGCGGGCTCCGGTGCGGACAACGAGCCGCCGCTCGCATCCAGCTTCCAGGCATGCGGGCTGTCGTTGGTCCGGCTCAGCAGGCTCAGATGGGAAACGGCCGCAATGCTGGCCAGTGCTTCACCGCGGAATCCCAGGCTGGCGACGCGCTCCAGGTCTTCGAGCGAAGCGATTTTGCTGGTGGCGTGGCGGGCAAGCGCGAGCGGCAGGTCGTCCTTGCCGATGCCTGCGCCGT
>JBGQGT010000238.1:0-3980 GCA_041497595.1 Gammaproteobacteria bacterium | reverse complement strand
GTCCAGTACCTGGTGCTCGGCGAAGCGCATCGCCATGCCGGGCTGACCGGCAACATCGGCAACCTGGCTTTGCTCAAGCTCGCCGCCCGGCTCGGGCTGATACCGGAAGACCTGGCTGCGGCCGCGCATGCGGCCTATCGCGAGTTCCGGCGCCTGCAGCACCAGTTGCGCCTGCAAGGCGAGCGCTACGCGCGCGTCGAACCGGCAACGGTGGCCGGGCACGCGCAAGCCGTGGTCAAGCTATGGGAGCGGGTATTCTCGGAACAACCGCCGTAAAAAAATCCAACCGCGTTCAACGCAAAGGACGCAAAGGTACGCAATGTAAAACACGAGAAAGGACCAAGCGGAAGACTGGCTGAACAAGGAAGGACTCTTCGGCGTCGTCGGTCTGTAGCACCAACAGAAGGCCGCACGGGTGGGATTGTTCAACGAAGTGGATCCCCAATATATTCCGGTCTTTTGGGTTTCCTTTGCGTCCTTTGCGTTGAGGGCGCTTCGGGTAAATAACGGCTAGCCGGAGTAGAGCTTGCCGGTCAGGCGGTAAACCGTGGTCTCGCCCTTGCCTTTGATCGAGATCGTGCGCGGCTCGTCGAAGGAATAGCGGTGGCCGAGCCGGCGATAAGTGGTCTTGTCGACCAGGATTATGCCGCCGGCCGCCTCGGCAGTGAGCCGGCTGGACAGATTGACGGTGTCGCCCCACAAGTCGTAGATGAAGCGCGTGGCGCCGATCACGCCGGCGATCGCCGGGCCGGTCGCGATCCCGATATGAAGCTGCACCGTCAGCAGCCGCAGTTGCGCATCGGTTTGGGTCAGCTCCATAATCTCCAGCGCCATGTCCGCGACATGATCCACGTAGTTCAGCCGGTCTCCCGCCAGCCCTCCCACCACCATGTAGGCGTCACCGATGGTCTTGATCTTGTCCAGGCCGTATTTCGCGGTCAGCCTGTCGAAGCGGGTGAATACCTCGTCGAGGAATGACACCACCTGGTTCGGCGTCAGCTCCTCGGCCAGGCGGGTGAAGTCCACCACGTCGGCGAACATCACCGAAACGTCGGCAAAGCCGTCGGCAATCGTGCCCGGCTGGAGCTTGAGCCGCTCGGCGATGTGGGTGGGCAGGATGCTGACCAGCAGCCTTTCCGACTTTTCGCGCTCGATGCGCACCAGTTCGTGCTGCTCGGCGAGCTGTTTCTCGTAGCGGTCGCGTTCCTGGACGAAATAGCGCAGCAGCAGATACACCATCGTGGAAATGATGGTGAAGTTCATGACGAAGAAAACCGCCACGGTCTTCATCGGGATGCCGTAGTCCTCGCCTTTGGCGAGGAAGAAATCGAACATTCCCGAGAGGACGGTCAGCACCACGTAGGCAAAAAACCAGGGAATCGACTCGCGCGGGCCGTAGCAGACCATGGCGCCGATCGGCGCCAGGATCGCCAGCAGCGCGATGCCCGAGGAGCTCACGAAGCTGCCTATCGACCACTGGATGATGAAGGGAAAGAACAAAAACAGCGACAATTGCGCGACGCGGAAGAAATCGAAATTGCGGGTGCGCAGGTAGATCAGCACAACCAGCGCCGAGAGGATCTGGAAACCCAGCGGAATCGAGGTGGGCAGCCTCAGCCCCATCCCCCAGTAAATCGCCAGCCAGAGAATTGCAGCGAGGTTCATCAGACCGCTGGCGAAAATGAGCAGCGTCTTGCGCAGCTTCATTTCCTCGCTGTCGTTCGCGTCGATCGCCGCGTCGCCCAGACGCGAAATCAGCCCGCGTCCGGCGATTACGGCAGTTTTGACGGGTTCGGCCATGGAATTGGTTTGTTTTATCGGTTTCGGTTGATTTTTTCTTGGCGGCAGCCGCTTCGAATTAGCGCAAGAGTAAAGCATGCGAGCGCGTTCCCGCAAGGCGAACCGGATAGACTCTGCAAAGTCCGGCGTCTGCGCTAGAATTAGCGCTTTTTCAAGGGAGTAAGCAACATGTCGATGGCCGACCGCGACGGTCTGATCTGGTACGACGGCAAATTGGTGCCCTGGCGCGAGGCGACCACGCACGTGCTCACCCATTCGCTGCACTACGGACTCGCGGTATTCGAGGGATTGCGCGCCTACAAGACCGTCAATGGCACCGCCATCTTCCGTCTGAAGGAGCACACCGAACGGCTGTTTGATTCGGCGCACATCTACATGATGAAAATCCCGTATGACAGGGAAACGCTGATGGCGGCGCAAAAGGAAGTGGTGCGCGCCAACAAGCTGGATTCCTGTTATGTGCGGCCGATCGCCTTCTACGGTTCGGAAAAGATGGGCGTGTCCCCCAAGGGCGCGAAAGTCCGTGTCGCCATTGCGGCCTGGCCGTGGGGCGCCTACCTGGGCAGCGAGGGCCTGGAAAAGGGCATCCGCGTGAAAATCTCGTCGTACGCCCGCCACCATGTCAACGTGTCGATGTGCCGGGCCAAGTATTCCGGCACCTACGCCAACTCCATCCTCGCCAACATGGAGGCCACCGAACACGGTTACGACGAGGGATTGTTGCTGGATGTGGACGGATTCGTGGCCGAAGGTGCCGGCGAAAACCTGTTCATGATCAAGAACGACAAGATCTTCGAACCGGAGCTGAACTCCGCGCTGATCGGCATCACCCGCGATTCGGTGATCCAGCTCGTCGGCGACCTCGGCTACACGATCAGTGCCAAGCGCATCACCCGCGACGACCTGTACATCGCCGACGAGGTGTTCTTTACCGGTACCGCCGCCGAAGTCACGCCGATCCGCGAAGTGGATGGCCGTACCGTCGGCACGGGAAAACGCGGACCGCTGACCGAGAAACTTCAGTCCATGTTCTTCGACGTGGTCAACGGCCGGTCGGAGAAATACCGCCACTGGCTGCATTACGTCTGAGCGCCGCGACCAGATAGCCATGGACCCGGTCAAGAGCGCCGGCAAGGAGCGACAGGTCGAGGTGACGGCGGCTGAATTGCCGCTGCATTGCCCTCTGCCGTCGCAGAAGCTTTGGAATTCGCACCCGCGCGTGTTCCTGCCGATCGAGAAAACCGGTGAGGTTCTGTGCCCTTATTGCGGCACCCGCTACGTCCTGCGCGGTGTGGTGAAGGCTTCGCACTAAAGCCTGAACCGCAGAGGCGCAAAGGCGCAGAGGAAACGCAAAGGAAGGCCGATTGGAAAATGCTTTCAATTGTCCTCGCGGCAAGCATATGCACCGGCATCTCCGCGAATAGAATCTTTTTTTTGCACTTCTTGGCGTGGTCTTCTTTACGCCTTTGCACATCTGCGGTGAAGGTTTAGATGACGAGAATACTGATCGTTGCGCCTTCCTGGGTGGGCGATGCACTATTGTCGCAACCTCTGCTTTCCCGCCTCAAGCAACAGGATCCCCAGTCACGCATCGACATCCTCGCGCCCGGCTGGGCGCTGCCGATCTTCCGCCGCATGCCGGAAGTCAGCGAAACCCTGGAAAGCCCGTTTGCCCACGGCGAACTGGCGCTTGGCGAACGCTGGCGCATCGCCCGCAGCCTGCGCGCCAGAAGCTACGACCGTGCCTATGTGCTGCCCAACTCCTTCAAGTCGGCGTTGGTACCGATGTTCGCCGGCATTCCCGAACGCCTCGGTTTCATCGGCGAGTCGCGCCAATGGCTGCTTACGGACGCGCGCCGGCTGGACGAACGGGCGCTGCCGTTGATGGTGGAGCGCTTCGCCTGGCTGGCCGATGCGGCGGACGCCGGCCTGACGCGACCGGTGCCCAGACCACAACTGCGCGTCACCGGGGCTGAGCGCGCTCAATTGCGCCAGCGCCTCGGTCTGGCGGCGGCCGGTCGTGTCGCCTGTTTTTGTCCCGGCGCAGAGTACGGCCCGGCAAAGCGCTGGCCGGCGCAGTACTTCGGCGAATTGGCGCAAAGGCTGGGCGCCGAGGGTTACGCCGTGTGGCTGGTGGGATCGGCGAAGGAGCGCGACATCGGCGACGCAATCTCGGGGAG